>JAPPFQ010000428.1 GCA_028875135.1 Acidobacteriota bacterium | reverse complement strand
GATATCCGGTCAGGTAGCTGAAAGGCGGTCTTCCCCCCGTATAGTGCCCGCAGGGAAGAAAGATCTTTTGGACCCGGATTCGCTCACGGTCCACCTGGTCGAACAGCCGGCGCGAGAGGTCGGGAGGGAAAGACAGGTCGTAGAGAGCCGACAGCATCAGCATGGGGCGTGAATTGCCTCTGAGCCTGGAGACGTAGGCAATCGGGCTCAGCGCCAGCCAGGCCTCGCGAACTTCTTCCAGGGTCATGTGCTGTTCCAGCGTCTTGCGTATGTGAGAAGTGGTGATTCCCCGCCACACCACGTCTCCAAAGTAACTCGACACGTGGTTGAAGGCCCCCAGGTCGAGCCGCGGGTCGTGCACGAAGGCCAGCCAGCCCACGCAGGACCCGATGCTGGTTCCCAGCAGCCCGATACGGCGAATCCCCTGAACCGCCAGCCAGTCGGCGGCCCGGCGCACGTCCAGGACTGCCTGCCGGACGGCCTGGATGGTGCGGCCGATGTTGGGGCCCACCATGTAGTCGGCCCTTTCCAGACCCTCCGGGCGCCTCCGGTCGTGGTAGGGCAGGCTGAGACGCAGGGCGCCGACACCGAAGCGCTGCAGCGCCTTGCAGAGTCCGACGTGGGCCTGCTCGTCGCCGTTCCACTGGGGCAGAACGATTGCCGCCATCTCGCCTGCCGGAAAATAGCGCGCATGCACGGTGTTGTTTTCGGGATAGGGCGTCTGGATGGCGCTGGGGAAGCGCAGCCAGAAGCCGTCGAAATCGAATTGGCCGGGCTCCGAGGGTGGAGGGGCGAAGTAGGCGTGACTGTCGGCCAGGGCCAGCCGGTTGTGCTCCTGAATGCGCTGGAGGGGGCTGGCGCTCCGGCTTCCGTCACCGAGGAATTCTTCTCCCCACTCGAAGGGCCTGAGCAGGCGACGGTCGATGTCCCTCTGATGGAACCGCCTCTCCAGAGTGTGAATGAGTGGCCGCAGGAGCATGGAATCGGATTCTCTCTTGTCCCAAACCTGCGGGAACTTTGCAGGCGCCGGCCTCCGGCACGGTGCGAGCTCCGTCCATCGCGCCACTCCGCCGTACAGCTGCGACAAGGCTATGCCAACCAGTCATGCCCATCAAGCCCAATCGGTGGAGTGATCACGTACCGTGACTAGAGATTTCTCGAAGGGAACCCGATCGCGAACCAGGAAGCAATTTCATCAAGATGATGTAGTCTTTGATGTGTACGACCCATGCGGCGTGTGGTTAACACGTTGAGACAGGAGAATCGGATGAAGGCTACCGTCAACATTGATGATCGCTTGCTGGAACAGGCGCAACGCCTTACCGGCCTGAAAACCAGGTCGGCACTGATCCGGGAGGGAATGCGTGCCCTCGTTGAGCGCGAAAACGCTCGGCGGTTGGCACGTCTTGGCGGAACTGAGCCGCAACTAAAATCGGTCCCGCGCCGGCGGGTTCGTTTGAAATGATTCCGGTCGGTACTCCGTCTGGATTCGCCACCTGCGTACCGACAAATTTACGGAAAGGACTATGAGAGTTTCAGTTACCGAACTGGCCGACTACCGGAGGTTCAGGGACACCGATCAAACGTTCGAAGAGTGGTTGGCCCGCTGGAAGCGCTTGATTCCTCCGACGCCGGCGATGCGAGCGGGCACGAGGTTTCACAGGTTTCTGGAGACTGGAGGTCGCGACTACGCTGACCGGGTCGTTTTCAAACTGGATTTCACTCCGATCAAGCCCGATTCCTGCGAGGTGCCCTTGTCCCGTGAGTTTGCCATTGGCGGGGAGAACGTGAAGCTGGTTGGCCGTCTGGATGCCATTCAGGGCAAGACCATTCTGGACTACAAGTTGCTGAGTCGTTACCCCAAGGTGGAGAACTATTCCGGAAGTGTTCAGTGGCGCTCCTATTTCGTGCTCTATCCGCAGGCGGAGCGGTTTCGGTATCAGTTCTTCATCCGTGGTTATTCAGGCGACCCTCAAGTGGTAGTGGTGCGGGACGTTCGGGAGTGTGCGTTCTCCCGGTATCCGGCTGTGGAGGACGACGTGACAGCGTTATTGGCGGACTATCGAGCCTTCATTCGCGAGATGGAAGCCATAGGCAAGATTACCCCGGAAGATCATGCGGCACGGAAGTCGCGCCGCCGCCGGTCGAAACCGAAGTCGAAGTGACGGCGATGAAGCTATTGAGAAAACGAATCGCTTAGGAGAGACATCATGTATCAAACCGGAGGCACCATCCGAAGAACCCTTGATGCAATCCACCACCATAAATTTGTGCTGCCAGCCATCCAACGCGAGTTCGTCTGGCGAGCTGAGAAAATTTGTCGGCTCTTCGACAGCCTCATGCAGGGTTATCCTATTGGCACCTTCCTATACTGGCAGGTCGCGCCAGAAAACAGCAACCAGTACAAGTACAAGTTTTACGATTTTGTTCTCGATTACCATGAGCAAGACAAACCGCATTGCCCGCCATTACCTCCACCTCCAATACCGAATCAACCGCTGACCGCAGTGCTGGATGGACAGCAACGACTAACTGCACTAAACATTGGTCTGCGCGGAAGCATGGCCTGGAGGCTGCCGTACAAACGGGGCGAGGAGGGAGCGTTTAAAGGCAAGGATTAAGCAGTTGTTAGGGAAGTAGCTGCCCCGGGTGCCCGTGGAGTCAGAGGGAATTGGTCTCCGTGCAGCAGTCGGCGTTCCCGCCTGATAGTAACCTTTGCTTCAGCCTGAACACATCGAGACGCTGGAAAAGCGCCTCGGGAGTGCTGCGGCTACCCGGCGGGTCAGTTCCAACTTTGCCGACAACAAGGACTTCAGGCTGCCCCTTCATCGACGTAGACGGAGCGGCATAAGTTAATTTGTGCAAGCTGATCGTCATGTCTGATCCCTATCCAATCATTGATGTGCGACCGGAATGGGTCCTTGAGCCCGAGGAAATGGGGAGCAAGAGAAAGTTCTGGTATCGTCAGACCGAAGACTCAGCAGTCTGGCTCTTCAAATACCCCCAACCCAACACCGGTCAGCACTGGGCTGAGAAGGTCGCTGCCGAGGTCGCTGGATTGCTGGGAATTCAAAGTGCGAAGGTAGAATTGGCTGAATTTGAAGGAATGCAAGGATCAGTAACGGAATCGTTTGCCCGTGGCGGCCGAACACTGGTCCACGGCAACCAGATGTTGGCGATTGTCGTTCACGGTTACGACCCCGAGAGGGAATTTGGTCAGGCGAGTCATACCCTGGCGAATATCTGGCGGGTAATGGACCGCGTTTTCCCTGCACCCAATGCTGTACGGCTAGCCAAGAGCTGCATGGCAGAGTACTTGATGCTGGATGCATTGATTGGCAACACCGATCGTCATCACGAGAACTGGGGCATTCTCCTAAAACGCACGGGCAACCGCTGGAGGGGTTTCCTTGCGCCATCATATGATCACGCTTCGTCGTTAGGTCGGGAGCTTCTGGATGTGCGCCGTGACATGCTGTTGGCAGAGAATCGGGTGGGCAACTATGCTGAAAGAGGACGCGGTGCGGTTTACTGGTCGGAGGAGGAACGGCACGGCCCGAGTCCTCTGGATTTGGTAAGGCGGGCGGTTCGCAAGTATCCGGACCTTTTCCGCCGAGCGAGCCGAAAGCTTGAACGGGTCGACGAAGCTGATTTTCGTCAAATTATCGAGCGTGTTCCTTCTGACTGGATAACACCCTCCTCGCAGATTTTTGCTCTCGCACTAATGCGCTATAATTATAAGGAGTTACGGGAGTTGTTCCGATGAGCGAGAAAACCTTGTTCCTGGCGTGGCAGGACAAAGCAGGGAGTCGACAATGGTTCCCGATCGGTCGGCTGGATGTCAGACATCCGTTCTATCACTTCCGATATACGGGTGGTGCGAAACGGGCGCAGCAAGAGGCAGGGTTTCCTCCGTTGATCGAGTTTCCCGAGTTGGAACAAGACTATCAGTCTTCAGAGCTTTTTCCGTTATTCAGTAACCGAGTCATTGCGGCGGGGAGGCCAGACCGCTCAGGCTACCTGCGTAACCTTGACCTTCCAGAGAATGCGAATCCATTCGAGATTCTGTCGGTAAACGGTGGTACTCGGGTGACGGACTCATACGAGGTCTTCCCGAAACTCGTGAAGCATGCGGATGGCAGTTTCGATTGCCGTTTCTTTCTGCACGGCTGGCGACACGCCAATCCACGGGCACAGGAACGGATTGGCCGCCTCAAGGCGGGAGAAGACCTGTATGTCACACTGGAGTTGACCAATCCGGCGACAACGTTGGCGGTACAGGTGCAGACGACGGACTACCATATGATCGGCTGGACGCCGCGCTATCTCGTGACCGATCTGACGGCGGCAATGGCCGAAACCGCAAACTATTCGGCGCATGTCGTGCGGGTCAATCCACAGCCCGCCCCGTCAAAACAGCGCGTGTTAGTGGAGATGCGCGGCCGTTGGGACAAGCATGAACCCATGGCAAGCGAAGATTTTATGCCGCTGGTCGCATTATGACATGGGAACGATGAAGTCGGATTTGCCAGGACGAGCGTTTGAGTATGCCAAGCGCACCATTGCCAAGGCCGGCGCGCCTCTTCTGCGCCTGGTGCCCTACCGTGAGCGGAAGATCAAGCGCAAAGCTGGGGTGCTGAAGGGACAGATCTGGATTGCTCCGGATTTTGACGAGACTCCCCAGGAAGTGATCGATTCGTTCTACAACTCCAAGATCTTTCCGGACGAAGACGAATAGTGGCGCGTCTACTGCTGGATACTCACACCGTCCTATGGTGGTTGACCGACCCCCATGAACTACACAGGGACGCTTTTCAATCCATTGGGAGCCAACAGAACGAGGTTTTTGTCAGCTCGGTCAGTGGCTGGGAGATCGCCGTCAAGCGGGCGCTGGGGAAGCTGAAGGCTCCTGACAATCTGGAAGCGACGGTCAAGGAACAAGACTTCATCCCTCTGAATCTCACCTTTCTTCACGCGGAGCAGGCGGGTGCACTTCCGCCGCATCACGGAGACCCCTTCGACCGAATGCTGGTCGCGCAAGCTCAGGTGGAGGGACTGATCCT
This sequence comes from Acidobacteriota bacterium, assembly GCA_028875135.1. GTDB lineage: Bacteria > Acidobacteriota > Terriglobia > Versatilivoradales > Versatilivoraceae > Versatilivorator. The sequence continues at coordinate 10,987 of JAPPFQ010000428.1, read as the reverse complement.
CGTCACCCGGGACATTCGAATCCCCCACTATGGGATACGAACGATGAGCGCCTAGGGTAGGTCAGAAGTTTGAAGTTTGAAGGGAGAAAGAGGACGGGTGAAGTCGGATTTGCCGGAGAGGACGTATGCGTTACTTCTAGCTTTATCCTTCCCCCTTCAAACTTCATCCTTCAAACTTCAAACTTCCCGAGGCGTGATGGTTGACGTGGTGGGATTGGGGTGTTGCTGCTTTGACCTGCTGGGTGTGGTGCCGCACATGCCGGGGCCGGACGAGGAACTCCGCATGTTGGAGACCCGGCAGCAGGGAGGCGGCGAGGTGGCCACCGCCCTGGTCACCCTTGCCCGGCTGGGGTGCTCGGTGGCCTGCGCTGGCAAGGTCGGTGACGACGCCTTCGGCAACTCTATTCGCAGGGAACTGGACCGATACGGGGTCGACACCCGGAACCTGATGGTGGAGCCCGGCGCGCTCTCCCAGGCCTCGGTGGTGCTGGTGGACCGATCCACCGGGCAGCGCAGCATTCTGGCCTGTGTGCCCACCTTCAGCGAGTTGCTGCCGTCGCAGTTGCCCCCGGGGTTGATCGAGCAGGCCAGGGTCCTGCACCTGGACGGCGTTCACCGGGCGGCGGCGCTGGCAGCCGCCGGGCGGGCCCGGCGGGCAGGGGTGCCGGTGGTGCTGGATGCCGACGTGCTGGCCCTGGAAGGCGACATCTCCGAGGTGCTGCGGCGGACCGATGTCCTGATCGCCTCGCTGGCCTTTGCCGGCTCCTTTGCCAAAACGGAAGACCCGGACCGGGCCATCGACCGCCTGCTGGACTACGGTCCTTCGGTGGTGGTGGTCACCCTGGGGGAACAGGGCTGCCGCGGGCAGGCCGAGGGGCAGAGGTTTCACCATCCGGCCTTTCCGGTGGAGGTGGTGGATACCACCGGCGCGGGCGATGTCTTTCACGGGGCCTATATCTACGGCATGTTGCAGCGGTGGGAGCTGATGAAGACCGTCGAATTCGCCTCGGCGGTGGCCGCCATCAAGTGCACGCGGCTGGGGGGGCGAACCGGCATTCCCGATCGGCAACAGGCCCTTCGATTTCTCCGGGAGCGGAATTCAAGCTACTTTCAGACGGATGGGCCGGAAGGGGGCCAGCCATGAGCAAGGAACGAACCGTCGACGTGGGCAAGAAGGTCCGCTATGACCGCATTGTCAATCCCGGTACCGGCAAAACGGTGATGATCCCCCTGGACCACGGTGTCATCCTGGGCCCCATGGCGGGCATCGAGGACCCCCGTGAAACGGTGCGGCGAGTGGTGGCCGGAGGGGCCGACGCCGTCATCTTCAACGCGGGAATGGCGGGGAACCTCTACCCGGAGTACGCGAACCGCTGCGGCTCGGTCTTCAATCTGAGCAATATCATCACCGGCGAAAACGACCTCACCCTGATCGGCAGCGTGGAGTACGCCCTTAGGCAGGCCGACGACGCCATTTCGGTTCAGGTCATGGTGGGCTCTCCCCACGAGAGGCACATGCTCGACAACTTCCGCCAGGTGGCCGAGGAGTGCCAGCGCTGGAGCCTCCCTCTGCTGGCCATGATGTACCCGACCGAGGAGTTGCTGAAGCAGCGGGGCGCCGAGGCCGAGTTGCTGGCCGCTCGCGCCGGGGCCGAGCTGGGCGCCGACATCGTCAAGACCTCCTATACGGGCGACCCCCGGACCTTCGAAAAGCTGGTGGCCTTCTGTCCGGTGCCGGTGGTGGTGGCCGGCGGACCCAGGAAAGGGACCACCCGTGACATGCTGGAGATGGTCGGGGAGGCCATGGATTGCGGAGCCGCGGGAGTGGCTCTGGGGCGCAACGTCTGGCAGAGTTCCGACCCGGCCCGCACCACCCGCGCCCTGGCGGACATCATCCATCGGGGGAAGAGACCGGACGAATTAGAGGATGGGTTGGATTGAGAGGAGGGGCGATTACTCCTCAGGTGGCGTGGTGCGGTCCTTTTTCAGCCGTCCCCGACGCTTCTTGTCGGCAATACGCCGTTCGCGGCTCTCTCCGGTAGGCTTGGTGGGGCGGCGCTTGCGGGGACGCGCCAGGGCCTCCCGGATCAGAGTCTCCATCCTGTCCCAGGCTGCCTCCAGGTTTTGACCCTGGTGGCGGTGCTTGCTGCTGACGACCCTCAGATTGCCCTGCCGGTCGAGGCGGGTCGCCAGCCTGGTTCGGATGCGTTCCACCGACGGCCTGCCAATCACGTCGGCGGCGCCTTCCAGGTCCAGCCGCAGGTCCACCCTGGTCTCCACCTTGTTGACGTGCTGCCCCCCCGGCCCTCCCGAGCGGGAGAATGTCGTACTCAGCAGCCCGGCCGGCAGCAGACGCCTCGGCGAAATCCGCAGGTCTCGCAGCTTGGATCCCATCTCAACCGCCCCTCAATCACTCATTCGGTCGTTCAGCCACAACAGGGCTTGTTCCTCATGGGAGAGTATCACCCGGTCGGTCCATCGCATAGTCTCGGAGAGGGGCTCTCACCCTATTGAGCCGATTTCGGTCTCGCCCGGCCCTTTTGCAGAGCAGCCGAACGGATGCAGGAGGTGGGCTCCGCTCACCCGTCTCTTGACGATTTCTGGTTGGAACAGCCGCACACAAAGCCTTATGCTAGAGTTTTTTGTTGGCGGAACTTTGGAACCGGCTGTTCCAGCGAGACACCTCTCCACCCCGGTCCCAGGTCGACTGCGATCATGACGTTTCAGCACCCTCACCCCACCCTCCGCTTTCTGACGGCGACAGTTCTGTTGCTGTTGCTGCTGCTCCCTGCTGCCAGTCCCTCCGGAGCTGCCGAGAGCCGCCGGCCCGACCGCTCGAAGAGGCTGAGGTTCGAACGGCCGCTGCCCGAGTTCAAGCTGAAGGACCTCGAGGGACGGACCTGGAGGCTGTCCGACCTGAAGGGGAAGGTGACCCTGATCAACGTCTGGGCTACCTGGTGCGTCCCCTGCCGGGTTGAGTTGCCCTACGTGCAGAGGCTCCACAAGTCCCTCGAGAACGTCCCCGGGCTGCAGGTGCTGACTCTCAACCTGGACGAGGACCCACGACTGGTCCCGGGATACATGCAAGCCGGCGGTTACACCTTTCCGGTGATCCGCTCCTTCGATTTGGCCGAGAAGATTCATTCCATCAGCGAGGTTCCCCAGAACTGGCTCATCGATCCCAAGGGGCGGCGCTCGGTGCAGAGCTTGAACGGACACGGGGAAGTCTGGCTGCAGCGGGTCCAGGCCGTCATGGAAAGGGTGCTGGCGGAGCAGCCGTAGCGTCTACCGGCTTCGGTCCTTCCGCAAGGAGGCAGGCGTCATGCTCAACCGCAGGGAGATTCTCAAGACGGCCCTGGTGAACCCCTGGTGGGCCGGCGAGCCCTACGCCCAGAGCACGCGCGGATTGCCTCCCTTGAAGATCCGGGAGGTCAAGGTCATCGCCACCAGCCCGCGGCCCCACTATTCCTGGGTCTTCGTCAAGGTCATCACCAGCGAGCCCGGACTCTACGGGCTGGGGTCGGCCAACAACGCCTACCTTTCCTGGGCCGTCAAAGCCGCCATCGAAAAACACCTGGGTCCCTTCTGGGTGGGCAAGGATCCCGAGCGCATCGAGGACCTGTGGCAGTGGACCCATGTCCGTTCCTACTGGCGCAACGGGAGCATCACCAACGTTGCCCAGGCGGCTCTGGACATGGCCCTGTGGGACATCAAGGGCAAGCGGGCCAACATGCCCCTCTATCAGCTTCTGGGCGGAAAGGTCAGGGAGGCGGTGCCCCTCTACGCCCACGCCGGCGGCGAGACCCCCGCAGCCTGCGTGGAAAACGTGCAGGCTTACATGGAGCAGGGTTTTCGGCATATCCGCGTTCAGATGGGAGGGGGCTACGGTGGGGGCGGCTTCGTGCCCCCGGGAGAGGGGAGCCGGCCCGAGAGCGGCTTCCGCGGCCCGGCCTTCGACGAGGAACGTTACCTGGAGACGGTCCCCAGGATGTTTGAGCAGGTGCGGGAAAAGCTGGGCTGGCAGGTCAAGCTCCTCCACGACGTCCACGAGCACCTGACGCCAACGCTGGCCCTGGAGTTCGCCAGGCGCATGCAGCCCATTCGCATGTTCTTCGTGGAAGACATTCTCCCGCCGGAACAGATCGATTACTTTCGCCAGATCCGGGCTCTCACTTCCACCCCCATGGCCATGGGGGAACTGTTCACTCACCCCCACGAATGGCGGCCCCTGATTGCCGAGCGCCTGATCGACTACATCCGTTGTCGGGTCTGCGCCATTGGAGGGATCACCCAGGCCAGGAAGATTGCGGCCCTCTGCGAGCAGTTCGGGGTCCGGACGGCTTGGCAGGAAGGCGGCGAGAACGATCCGGTGAACCAGTTGGCGGCCTACCACGTGGACTTGACCATACCCAGCTTCGGCATCCAGGAGGACAATGTCTTCCCGGAAGAAGTTCACGAGCTGATGCCCGGAACGGCCCGCATTCGCGGCGGCTACCTCTACGGCAGCGACGGTCCGGGCCTGGGCATCGATATCGACGAGGCCATGGCCGGCCGCTACCCCCTGGTGGACGACCACCGCAACGCCGATTGGACCACGGTCCGGGGAATGGACGGCTCCCTGGTCAAGCCTTGAGGGTCCGATACGGTATGCACCTGCGGTTTGGTCATCAAGAAACATTCAAACGATAGTCGCCCGGGCGCAAGCCCGTGGGGTGCTCCATGCCCAAGAGAATAGCCATCATCGGCGCCGGGATCTCGGGCCTGGGGGTCGCCTGGGCTCTGAGCCGGCATCCGGACCGATTCGACTTCAGGCTCTACGAAGCCAACGACCGCATCGGCGGCAACGCGGTTACGGTCGACATGCCTCAGGCGGACGGCACTTCCATCCCCTTCGACATATCGGTGACAGCCTGCATCCCGAGGGTGTATCACCACATCGTTCAATTCATGAAGCGGCACCGGATCGAGCTCATCGACACCCGGTTCAGCTACAGCGTGAAGTATCACGATGAAATCTACGCCCACGATCTGGATTCGACCATTCGCCGAGAGCTGCATCCGGAGATCGTCAAATTTCAAAAGGTGCTGGCATTCCTGAAGACCTTCAATGGGCTGAATCGCTCCAGGTCGACCTTTCTGGCCATGCTCAATCCCTTCAACTACGTGAGCATGGGGACCGTGCTCAACTGGGGAAGGTTTTCCGGAGACTTCAGGTACAAGGTCCTGAAGCCGATGTTCGTGAATTTCCTGATGGCGACCAACGTGTTCGACATGCCGGCAGCGCTGTTCTCCTACTACCTGGAGTTTTTTGATATCGAGCGCGCCACCCCCATGAAGACCTGGGACCAGGGCACCCGGCGCATCTATGAGGCCATGTCAGCCGAGTTCAAGGAGAAGATTCTGCTGAACTGCCCGGTGCGAAAAGTGTATCGAGGGGAGACGGGGGTAAGGATGGAGGATGCGCACGGCCAGACTACAACCTTCGATGAAGTGGTTTTTGCCTGCAACGCCAATCAAACCCTGATGATGCTGGACAAGCCGACCCGGTTCGAAACCTTCCTCCTATCGACCATTCGTTACGAAAGCGAACTGCACAACCATACGATCGTTCACTCGGATGCGTCGGTTCTGCCCGAGAACGAGGCCCGGCCTCTGGAGACCCGAAGCAACCACATCGAGCAATACGGAGCCCGGCCGGACAACTACGAAATCACCTACATCATGCACAACCAGCAGCCCTGGGCTCACAACTCGGACAAGCCCTGCCTGGTGACCTACAATCCCGTCAAGCCGGTGGATGAGGGGAAAGTCATCCGCAGGCGGTGGTTTCAGCACATCGTTCACGATGTGCGGCACATTGCCCTGCTGGTGTTCCTGTTCCGGTTCGTTCAAGGGAAGCGGAGATCCTGGCACTGCGGGGCCCACACCCTGATCAACAGCCAGGAAACCTGCTTCGTAACCGGTCTCGCCGCGGCCCGGCAGTTGGGCGCCGGCTATCCCTTCGAAGATCCCGAAGCCAGGAAGTGGTTCAATTTCTACGGCCAAACCCTGTACGGCTGGCGATTCAGACGGGTCTGAGCGGGTGTCTCATCTGGAATCCCGCTGCTTGCGGATGTCCGGGAGGATGAGGCTGGCGGCCCAGCCGACGGTAAAGGAGACCAGGTTGGCCAGGAAGAGGGTCAGCCAGGGATGGAAGGGATAGCGCAGGGTCTCGGCGAGCTGGGCCGCCCAGGCCATTCCCAGCTCGGCGCCCGCCCAGGCAAGGGCCTGGTCGATCAGGGTCCAGGCCGAGATCAGTACGCCGCAGGCCAGGCCGACATACACCCCCAGGGCATGGGCCCGCTTCACGAAGAATGCCAGCAGGAACATTCCGAACAACCCTCCGCCCAGAATCGAGAAGACGGTGAAGCTGAACTGCAGCGCCTGTTCCACACCCAGCAGCAGCACCAGTCCCACCCCCAGGCCGAGCAGCCCCCAAAAGGCCGAGGCGGCCCTGCCCAGGATCAACTGGAAGCGGTCGCTGGCCTTGGGCCGGAAGTGGAGGTAGAAGTCCCGCACCGTGACCATGGCCATGCTGTTGATCATGGTGTCCAGGCTGGACATGGCCGCAGCGCACATGCCGGCCAGGATGACTCCGGTCATCCCCGCCGGAATGTGGGTCACCACGAACCAGGGGAACACCTCGGTCTCGCTGGCCGCGATGTGGGCCGGCAACTCGGCGGGGTGCAGGCTGTAATAGGAAAAAAGCAAACTGCCGATCAGCATGAAGAGATTCCAGGTCACCACGCAACCAATGGCTCCGAACCAGATGGCTTTCTGGGCTTCCCGAGTCGAGGGCGAGGCCAGGTACCGCTGGGCGGCGTCCTGCTGGACGGTGTAGTTGCTGAGGAAGCCGAAGGCGCCGTAGGCGATGGTGACCAGGACGGTCATTTGGCTCAGATCCAGCGACCAGTCCACCATCCTGAACTTGTCCGACTCCTGGGCCACGCTCAGGAGCTGGGCGCTTCCGTTCTCGCCGAACCACAACATGGCCAGGCAGAAGAGCCCACCGCCGAACAGCGTCACCGACTGGATCACGTCGGTCCAGATCACGGCCTCCAGGCCTCCCAGAATGGTGTAGACCAGGGCGATGACGCCGGCGACCAGCACGATGGTGAAAGGGCTCCATCCGGTCATGGCGCTGATGGCCTTGGCCATCAGGAACAGAACAAGTCCGGAGCGGAACAGACGGCTGATCAGGTAGAAGCAGGAGGTGTAGCAGCGGGCGCCGTAGCCGAAGCGTTCCTCCAGGAACTCGTAGGCGCTCATGCGGACGCGCCGGCGGTAGAAGGGGATCACCACCAGGGCGATGAAGATGGCGGCCAGCGGAAACATCATGTTGGCGAGATGGGGTCGCCAGTCACCGCCGTAGGCCTGTCCCGGTAGGGCAATGAAGGTCGCAGTGCTGATGGAGGTTCCGAAGAAGGAACAGCCGACGGCCCACCAGGGGATGGCCCGCCCGCCGATAAAGTAGGCCTCGGTGTCGGTCTGCCGTCGGGCCAGGCGGGTTCCCAGCCAGGCGACGACTGCCAGGTAGGCTGCAACCACGATCCAGTCGATAGGGGCCATGGGTTAACTCAACCGGTCAGATGGAACGAAAAACAGAAAGGGGAAGCGGCCGGACCTTCCCCCTTCCCGCGGCCTTTTTTGTTGACATCCCGAAAGGCCGGATATAGCCTAGCGCTCCTCCCTCAACAACCATACACCTTCCATCACTCGGCAGTGAGGTTCGTCTTTGCGGCCTGCGCTTCAGGGCCGCTTGTCCGGTTTGCGCCCGAGTGCGCCCGCGGGCCGATGCTTTCCTGCCGACCGAAGAAAAAAGGGGGATCTGCATGAGAAAGCACACTTTGACGATTTTCTGTTCGACCTTGCTGCTCGCGCTGGCGAGCATCGCCGGCCCGGCTCAGGCGAAGCCGATCGAGAGTCAAGCCGACACGCCTGGGAAGAACGGGGCCGGGGAAATGCCTTCCAAGGCCGTCGACATCAACACGGCCACCGAAAAGCAACTGTCTTCGCTGCCCGGGATCGGGCCCCAAATGGCCAAGCGGATTATCGAGGCCCGGCCCTTCAAGTCGATTCAGGAGCTGAAGCGGGTGAAGGGCATCGGTGACAAGAAGTTCGAGCGGCTCAAGTCTCACGTGGTCTGCGAAGCCAAAGCGAGCCAATGAGACTGCACCTCTGTCTGACTTCTTCCCCTTGGGCCCGGCGATCGTCCTGTGTCGGGCCCGTTTTTGCCGGCGTGGCCGGCGCAGCTCCCCATTCCAGCCTCCATCACCAGAGCACCACCAGGACCAGGTAGGCGACGAGCGCCAGAAACAGGCCGTTCCAGAGCGAGGGTTGACCATACCAGGGCAATCCGCCGGGCGGGACGTCGAAGGGGTACTCGGGCGCAGAGGACAGCTCCTGGCGGGATTGCTCCAGCCAGCTTCCCCGGGTTGCCGCCAGGGGTTCGGGGATCCAGTCCCGGCTCTCGGAGGGATCCCGGTGGCCAAAGCGGACGGTGAGCCCCTGCAGCTCCCGGCCCGACATCCATCCCCATCGCCAACTGAGCCCCAGCATGGTTCCGGCGGTAACCAGCGGGCTCCAGAGATAAGCCCACCAGGTATTGGTCCACCACAGGGGCAGGGGCCATTCCAGGGCCTCTCCCAGCAGGGCGCTGAGGCCGTAGCCGATCCCGGCCAGCAGGCCCGCCAGCCCGGCGCGGCGATGGACCGGAGTCAGGGTTCCCATGACATACATGGTGAACAGGGGCATCACGGTCACGCTGGTGATGCGCAAATAGAATCGGACCATGCCGTCCTGCAGAAAGGGAATGTAGAGGAAGGAGGCGGCGATGATGAAGGGTGTCGCCCAGCGGGAAACCCTGAGGTAGTGGGCGTCGTTTTGTCCCTTCACCAGAAACCGGGCGTAGACGTCGCGGGTGAAGACGGCCGCCAGCGAGGAGCCGATGGAGTCGTAGGTGGAAATCCCTCCCGCCAGCACCCCCGCCACCACCACGCCCACCAGTCCGGGGGTCAGGTACTCCTGCACCAGCAGCGGGTAGATCCGGTCGGGGGCCGGAAGCTCCGGCATGACTGCTCTCCCGAGGATTCCCAGGGTGATGTTGAACCACATCACTCCCACGGTCACCACGCTGGCGGTCAGGGCGGCGGTCTTGAGGTCCCACTCCGAACGGGCCGCCAGCAGACGCATGGACTGGGAGTGGTTCACCAGGCAATAAGCTATCAGGACGATGACCCAGCCGAAGATGATCAGGGGGGCCGGCACCCCCGGCTCGTCCCGTCCGATGTGCATCATGGTATCGGCCAGTCGGGGATCGATCTGCTGGAAACGGCTCTCCAGGCCCGACCACCCCCCGACCGCGCTCCACAGAACCCACCACAGGATGACCGATGCCATCAGCATCACGATGGACTGCAGCGCGTCGGTGGCGGCGACCGATCGGAGTCCGCCGGTGGCCGTGTAGAGGGCGGCCGCCATGGAGATGGCAGCCACCAGCCACCAGGCGGAGCTCCCCCAATGGGTCAGGATCGAGAACGTGAGGTAGAGCGAGAAGGCGATATTTCCCAGGACGTTGGTGCGGTTCTGGAGCTGAATGAAGGCGCTCAACAGGCGGGCGCCCGGACCGAAGCGATATTCCAGGTACTCGGCGTTGGTGAACATGCCGCCGCGGTAGAGCGGCAGGAATACGAAGTAGGCCGCCACCATCCAGCCGATGGGTAGCCCCAGCCACCAGGTGGCCAGGTTGGAGAGCCCGAAGGTGTAGGCCCCGCCGACCACGGCCACGTAATCCCCGCTGTCCACGGCGGTGGCGAACATCGACAGCCCCACCATCCACCAGGGCAGGCTCTTGGCGGCCAGCAGCCAGTCGGAGGAACGCCGGGTGCGACGGGAGAGCAGCAGCCCGTAGCCGACGATGGCGCCGTTGGCGGCGACCACGATGAACCAGTCCAGCAGGGTCATGAGAAGAGGATCGAGTGATTGGGGGAAGCGGCGACCCCGGGTCCGGCCCGAGGGAGACGGTCTCCCCAGGGCGAAACCCGCCGCCGATTCGGGGAAGCTAGTGTTGCGCTTGGAACTTGAGTTCTCCTGCCAACGGCATGGATATTCTTGAATTTGTTGCGTTTGACATTCGGAAACAAGTCAACGGATTTTCCAAACGCAACACTAGCTGAAGTTCATCATCATGGACTGATAGATCTCGGTCGCTTGCAGGACTTGCTTGCACTCCACCCATTCCACGGCCCCGTGAGCCTGGTCGATGCTGCCGGGCCCCAGCACGATTGCCGGAGTGCCTACCGAGGTGAACTTGCTGGCGTCGGTGCCATAGGGGACGCCGGCGACGGTGGAGTCGCCCAGGACCGCCCGGGAGGCGTGGCAGGCCGCTTTCACGACGGGGGAATCCTCGGGAGTCTCCATGGCGTTGTCGAGCAGGAAGGGCTCCTCCAGGCTCACCTTCAACTCGGGGTCGGCGGCCCGGGCTCGCTCCAGCGCTTCTTCGAACTCCGCCAGCGTATCCTGGGGGGACTCCCCGGGAATGGTGCGGCGGTCCACCTCCACCACGCACTCGTGAGGCACGAAATTCACCTGGGCGCCCCCGTGGATCACCCCGATGTTGAGGGTGGGGCCGCCGGTCAGGGGGTGGTCCTTCCGCTGCAGGCCGGGCAGGATGTCTCCCTCGATGTCGGTGATCAGCCGGGCCATCTTGACGATGGCGTTGATCCCCAGATAGGGCTTGGAACTGTGGGCCGCCACTCCCTCCACCCGGATTCGAAAGCGGGCCAGTCCCTTGTGGGCGCGAATTACCGCCAGGTCGGTGGGCTCCGCCACCACCACCGCCTCCGATTTCACCGTGGCCGCCAGGCTCAGGGCGCCGCGAAATAGATACTCCTCGTCCACGGCCCCGGCAAACTGAATGGTGCAGGGGGGGACCTGGCCCGATTCCTTG
>JAPPFQ010000025.1 GCA_028875135.1 Acidobacteriota bacterium | reverse complement strand
GGGAGAACCGGCTATTGGAAGAGTCCTTCGGAAGCAGCTCCGACCGCGTCCTGAACCTGACCAGTGTCAACGTCGCCCTCAACTTCAAGCCGGAGATGGATGTCGAGACATTGATGGAGGGATACCGTCGGGTCATCACCACCATCTATGATCCGACTCTCGAGAATTACTTTTTGCGCTGCCTGACGTTGCTTGAACACCTCAGGCCGGTTCCGCACCTGCTGAAGCCGATGAGCAGGAACGCGCTTTTCTTGGCCATCATGTCTGTTCGCCGACGACTTTCCGCCAAGCAGGTCCCGGCCTATACGAAGTTCATCGCCAAAGTCTCCAGGGACCATCCCGGCTTGCTCCCGGAGGCGATCCGCCTGGCTGCCCTGGGTTACCACTTTGAAAAGATCACCAGTCAGCAGATTGCCATCGGCGACTTCAAGCAGTTTTTGGCGACCGAGTTGGGGAGGTTCAAGGAAGCCGTTTCGCAGGATATTCGGGATGTGGGAGAAATCGAGAAACAGAAGCTCGCGTTGATCGCACAAACCGATGTGCGCCATGCGTCGATACCCGATGAATTCCGCTACCTCGGCGATGGAATCGATGATGCTCTGGAGTTGTTCCGGTCCGCCGTGAGCGACCAGGGTGACCAGTTCACACACTCTGCAGCGATGTAAAGCACAGTTCCGGGTCTCCACTATTCAGGGAGGGAAAGAATACATGGCTGAAAGAATCGCCGCCGACACGAAGGTGGCGCCGCTCGATGGCGATTTGCCGCGGCATTGTCAGAATGACGTCGATACCCTGCGTCGATTCGTTCATGAGACAGTCAGCAGGGAAGCGCCGGCTGCCGCCGTTTCTCCGAGTGATTTCAGGGAGGTATTCTTGACCGGAGCGACCGGATTCATCGGTCGTTTCTTCCTGCGCGACCTGTTGGGACAGAACCCCGAACTCCTGGTGCATTGCATTGTCCGGGCCAGAAGCGTCGAGCACGGTCTCGGACGCATACGCGCCGCCCTCGAGCGGGCCGGCATCTGGGACGAATCCTTCGCGCCGCGCATACGTGTCGCGGTCGGTGACGTCGCGGAGACGCGATTCGGCTTGAGCGAAGCGGATTTCGATGCCCTGTGCCGCCGGATTGATGCCGCCTATCATCTTGCGGCCTCCATAGACCTCGTGTCGTCCTATCTGGCCATACGCAAGGTCAATACGTTCAGCACCCGCAACGTGCTCGAGCTGTGTTTGCGCAAACGCTTCAAGCACCTGTTCTACGCCTCGACCATGGGTGTGTTCCCGCAGTATTTCTGCAGCTTCCCCCATGAATTCAAAGACAGCCGCATCGACCACCAGATGCAACCGGATCTCCAGAGCATGAAGAGAATGTTCCCGCTTGGATTTCTCGGCTATCCGTGGAGCAAACTGACATCCGAGCAGACACTCCTGTTCGCGCAGCAGGCCGGAATGCCGCTGGCGATTTTTCGGCTGCCGCAAACCGGTTTGTCCAGCGATGGCTATACCCCGGAGCAGGATCTCAGCGTGCGCCTGTTTGCTGCGGTGGTCGATTCCGAAACGCTGCCCGAGGAATTCACGTTTCGATCCAGCAACGAAGCGGTCGATGCGCTGAGCGAGACCTGTACGGCCATTTCCCTGAATCCCGAACGTCGTTACACGATCTACCATTGCTGCAACCCGCAGTTGGATCATTACGACCTGGAACCCGCCGATTTCGGGCTCTATTGGCCCGAGGTTCCCTACGAGGCGTTCAAGCGCGCCTGCCAGGCGCGCGGCAAAAACTCCCCGCTCCATGGCCACTGGGCGGTGTTCGATCATTTGGGGAAGTACTGGTTCAGCAAAAACAAGCCGAAGGACAGGCTGCCCATTTGCGACCGTGCCATCCGCGAGGACAGCTCGCGCCCGATCAGGTGGCTGGGCATGTTGACCAAGCTGAGACGCACTGGACAGTGGGTCAGGGACCACCGGGAAGATTGGCCCTATCGGATTCCGAAAACCCGCCTGGACTTCGACTGCCTGACGGCCCGGGCCGAGCGCTACGCCGCCGAAGAGGGCGTTCCCTTCGACTCGGCCTGTCCGGAGTGGATGCGTCAGGGCTTGCGGCAAATGGTCGGAGCTTTGAACTCACCGGATGCACGACTGTTGGAGGACAAGATTGGCGACGTCGCCTTCGAAATGAACCGTTTCCTGCGCAACAACGCACGGTCGGCCCGCGAGCGGCGGCAGCACCCCGAGATCGAACGGGAAAGGATCCCGCGGCCGGTCTTCATCATCGGCATCAACCGCACCGGCACGACCTACCTGCACCGACTGATGTCTCGCGACAGGCGATTTTGGACGTTGCGGCTATACGAGTACGCTGAGCCGGTCCTCTCGACAGATGAGTACGCTACGGTTGCGGGCACACCCGAGGACCCTCGCCGGGCGCGAACCGAGGAAGCGCTGCGAGCATCCGACATCTTCAAGGTCCTGGAGGGCGTTCACGATTTCAACGTCGACGAGCCGGAAGAGGACTTCCCGATCTTCAGGATGGCCTTCTCGGCATGGGTCACTACCTCTCGATTCCACGTACCGGAATATGGCCGGTGGCTGAACGCGAACGGTTCCGGAGACGCTTACGCCTTCCATCGCCGCACCATGCAGCATTTCGCCTGGCAGAGGCGGCAGCGCGAGCCCGGGCACGCGGGCCAATGGCTACTCAAGATGCCCTTTCACCTCATGGAACTGGACACCCTAATCAAGACCTACCCGGACGCCCTGTTCATCCAGACCCACCGCGAGCCCTCGCAGTTCATGGGATCCTGGAACAGCCTGGTGGAGCGGGTGCGTTCCCTTTCCAGTGAGCTCCTGCCTGCGAACGAGTTCGGCGTCGAACAGTTGGCCTTCATGAGCGGCATGATGGACAGGGCCGTTCAATTCCGGGAAAGCCATCCCGAACTGGAGCACCGCTGGATTGACGTGAACTACGTTGATCTGGTCGAGGATCCCATGGCGGTCGTCCACAGGGTCTATGAGCATTTCAACTGGCCGCTCAAGCAGGGGGCGATTACCGCCATGGAGGACTGGCTGTTCCAGCAAGCGGAGCGCCGCCGCGGTGAGCCGCGGCATCGCTACGATCTGGGGGACTACGGGCTGACTCCCGAGGATGTCAACGCCGCCTTTGCAGGTTATCGCGACTTTCTGACCCGAAAGGCCATTCGGGAATCCAGCCTGTAGCTCTGTTGCGACTTGGTGTGGCCGCTATGGCCGTCATTTTTCCGATTTTGCGACGACCCGTTCGAGCACTGATTCGGCGGATTTGAACATTTCCGTCAGGAGCTGCTTGCGCCGGGTCTTCAAGCGCTCAATGTATTGCCAGAGGGCATTGGTGATTCCCGCAACCACCGCCTCCCGCTCCTTGAGCGAAAGAGTGCGGTCATTCTGGTACTCGTATTTCTCTATGGTGAAGTTGGCGATGTGCTGGATGTTTTCTCCGACGATGTCGAAATCGACAGAGGTGCGTATCGGAATGGTCCCGCTTGTTTGTCCGGCTTCCTCTTCTCCGCCGCCGGCCTTCCCGGTAATGGCTTCAATTGCCGCGCTCTGCGAATCGTAAATCGACATGATCCCGTGAAAGCCGCTCACGGTGACAATCTCCCGGATCGAATCGGAGAGGTTGCAGATCCCGAAGGCCTTGCCGGCAGGGTTGAACTTCTTGGCAACGATCAGGCAAACGCGAAGACCGGCGCTGCTGATGTAGCCCAGTTGCGAAAAGTCCAGGATCATGGCGCGTTCATCGGGATCGATTCCGGATTCCAGGGCATTCTGGACTTCAATGTAGTTGTTTCCGTCGATACGACCGATCGGTGCGGCAATCAGTATGCCCTCCCGACGGCTCCACTTGATTTGAACTGCCATGGTGTTGCTCCTTTCGACTTCGAATCGTTTCAATGTTGAGGTGTAATTGCTTGCCCAACTGCGTGATGGGCTTCAAGCGCCGGTCGGGCGGCGGCGTCAAGCTTATTGAGTGATTCTTCCAGAAAAAAACCGGCTAATCATATCACGATGCGCAGCCGATGCGGTCATTGTGGGTTAGCGTACCCTGTTTGTCCCGCACTTTTCACCGGGCCGCCGGGTTGATCGCGAAGGGAGGAAGGTTCCGTTGAATCCGGAATCGAGACACAAGGCTGGAGCCGCCCCCGACCCGTCGGCGGCGGGAGGCTCCCTGCAGCTCTCCGGGAAAAAGCTCCTGTTGGCGATGACCGGGGTGATGCTGGCCATGTTTCTGGCTGCCGTGAGTCAGATCAACATCGCCACCGCGATGCCACGCATCGTGGTCGACCTGGGCGGTTTCGATCGCTACACCTGGGCTGCGACCGCATACCTGGTCGCTTCCGCCATAGCGATTCCCATCGCGGGCGGATTGGCAGACATCTTCGGACGCAGGATCTTTTTTGTCCTGGGCCTGGCGATCTTCATGATCGGCTCGATTCCGGCCGGCTTGAGCCAGTCCATGAACCAGCTCATTGCCTTCCGCGCGGTCATGGGCGTGGGCGGCGGAATTCTCATGGCCAACAGTTTTGCGGCCGCCGCGGACCTGTTCCCGCCCGCAGAACGGGGCAGGTACATCGGGTTGATCGGGCTTGTCTACGGCATGTCTTCGGTGATCGGACCGCCGTTTGCAGGTTTCATCACCGACACCCTTTCATGGAACTGGGTCTTTCTGATGAATGTCCCTGCCGGAATACCGGTGCTGTGGATGCTTGCACGAACATTTCCCCGAATCGCACCCAGGGTCGAAAAAGGCAAGCTGGATTACCCGGGAATGGTGGTCCTGACACTGGCGGTGGCCTCCCTGATGATCGCGCTTTCCCGGGGGGGCCTACACGACCAGTGGGCTTCGCTTCAGGTCGGCGGACTCCTGGGTTTCGGGTTGGCTATGGCCTTGATATTCCTAGTGATCCAGTCGAAGTCGGATTCCCCCATCATGCCCCTGGAGATTTACGGAAACCGGGCGGTGGCGGTTTCCGTGACGGTCACCGTCCTGACCGGTTTCGGACTGCACAGTACGGCGCTCTTCACCCCGCTATTCTTCCAGGGGGTGCTGGGCTCGACCGCGACCGGCAGCGGCGGTCTGCTCACCCCCATGATGCTTGGAATGGTTATCGGCGCCATTGTGTCGGGCCGGCGACTCTCCCGAACCGGGGAGGGTTATCGCAGGCAGGCCCTGATTTCCTCGGCAGCCATGGCCGTAGGCATCTATCTCATCTCCACCATGAACGAGAATACGGGCTTTGCCCGGGCGGCGGCCTATGTTTCACTGGCGGGGCTGGGACTGGGCGGCGCCATGTCCGCCTGCAACCTGGCTGTCCAGAACTCGGTGCCGTTCCGGCTGGTCGGCAGCGCGACTTCGGCCATTCAGTTCTCCAGGTTGTTCAGCGGTACGGTGGGTCTGGCCGTGTTGGGGGTGGTGTTGACGGCGAGCTTCTCTTCCAGGCTGGAAGAAACCGTCTCCGAATCCGTCAGAGCCGCGCTTGCCCCAGGACAGTTCGAGGCCATCAAGCAGAATCCGCGGGCGCTTGTCGATCCCTCCGCGATCGACTCACTGAGGGCCGGCTTCGAGGAGAGAGGGCTCGACGGAGCTCAGATGGCCGACACGTTTCTCGAGGCTCTCAGTTCGGCGCTGGTCGGGGGTTTGGGAGACGCCTTCAGGCTGAGCGCGTTGGTGGTGGGGCTGTCGTTCCTTGCCGCGCTGTTCCTTCGAGTTGAGAAGTGGAGAGGCTGACGGCTCTTTTCCCCGTCCCCCGCGCACCGTTGACCTTCACTCACGGAGCGCCGCGTATATCCCCTCCGGCTCGAATGCGGGCTGGCGCTTTCGGGACGCCACGATTGCCCCCCTCCGCCTCGGCTGCGGGCTGCGGCGTGGTCGAAGGGACGCCGCGTTGCCACGCTGCTGATTGCGCCACTCGGGGTCTCTTCAGGACTGCGGTGAATTTTCGCAGGAGTGTGTCCGGCCTGTTACCGGCCCTGAGCGCCTCGGTTCGACGGCTCGAACTGAGCCGTGTGAAGGCGAATATAGGTCCTGGTGCCCTTGAGCGCCTCATTGGTCTGGGCCAGGTCCCAGGGCGTCTTGCCCTCCGCATCCCGAGCATTGGGGTCGGCTCCGGCATCGAGCAGGAGGTCGATCACCGCTGGAATCTTGCCGCCGGCAGCCGCCTGGTGCAAGGGCGTGCGGCCCTTGTTGTCCTGAGCATTGGGGTCTGCCCCGGCCACAAGCAGCACCCTTGTGACTGCCGGATTCCTGTTTGCCCGAGCCGCATCGTGCAGCGGGGTGTTGCCGGATTTGTTCCGTACTTTCGGATCTGCCCCTCCCTCGATCACGGCTTCTATCACTGCCGGATTTCCGTTCCCCCATGCCGCCAGTATCAGAGCGGTATTGCCATTCTTGCTAAGAGCGTCCGGTTTTGCTCCCGCCTTCAGCAGTGTCTTGACCACCACCGGATTCTTGCTGTTCCAGGCCGCGAAGTGCAGGGGCGTACGGCCATTTTCCGTCTGTGCTCCGACGTCGCTGCCGGCTTCAAGACAGGAGGCTACGTCCTCGACGGTTGCTTTCAGGAAATACTCCCGCGAGTTCCACTGTTCGCAGTCCGGGCCCGGCTCAGCCGGGACGACGGATACAACCAGCAGAAGCGAACACCAGGCTCCGGGACCGGTAAACTTGAATGTCATGGCGTTATCCTTTTTCGTATTGGAAGACTGGAGTGCGGTTTCAATGGCTTTCAGTCCCGCGTCCGGCGGCACGGATCGACATTGGTTCACCCGGATGTCTCGCCCCGGTTAGGCGGCAACGGTCCCGGAAATCCTGTAAAATGCTGCTGGGAAAGAGTTTGATCCGATGCCTCCGGGACACCCCCGTTGCCAGCGCAGTCTACCACCAAACCGCTGGAGTTTGAAGGCATCCGGCAATCCCTCGAGAAACGTGGGACACGATGAACCTTAGTGGGTGCACGCAACCATGGTAATGCGGTAAACTACGGGCATGAAAAAACCGCATAGTCTTTCCATTTTTATCCCCTTGCTTCTCTCCCTCGTCTCTCCGGTCCTGGCTACCGACGACACTTGCGCGGACCGCTCCATCGTGGCCAGCGCCGTCCGGTCGTTGCAGGACGCCAAGACTCTGACGCAGTGCGCCTACGAGTTTGTCCATGAGGTGGGCTTCGAGGAGGCTCGCAGGGCCTTCAACGAGGACGAACGCTGGAAAAGCGGCCCGACCTATGTCTTCGTCTCGGAGGTCACGCCGTTGAGCGACCAGGCCCAGCTCTTCGTCTTTCCCCCGGCCCGGGAAAGGGAAGGGGGCTCGTTGGGACTTCTGATCGATGTCTACGGCAACGACTACTACAAGGAACAGCACCGGATTGCCAGCGGATTCGGCGAGGGCTTCATCTACTATTCCTTCCTCAACCCGGCGACGGGCAGGGACGAGCCCAAGGCCACTTACATCAAGAGCATCGACTGGATGGGCAACTCGGCGGCCATCGGGGTGGGGGTCTATCGGCGTGACCTGCCCGGCACCTGCAGGAGCGAGGAGGTCAACGCCGCCATGCTCGACTCCGACCCGTCCGAGGCGCGGTTGCAGGAGTTTGTCCGCTGCGCCGCCATGGACCTGGATTCGAGGGGCTATTTCGCCTCGACCAGCCTGGCCAACGATCCCCGCTGGCGCAGCGGCTCCATCTACCTGTTCGGCCTGGACACCTACGGCTACACCTTCTTCAGCGGCTCCCCGGCGGATTCCTGGATCGGGTCGGAGCTGTCTTCCGACTACGCCGGTGGCTTCGAGGGCCGGAATGTCCTGGAGGTTGCCGATGCCTTCGGTGAGTCCTTCCTCTACTACTGGAACCGGAATCCGGCCACCGGCCAGTGGCAACGCAAGGTGACCTTCGTCAACAGGGTCACATCCTTCGGCGTTCCGGTACTGATCGGCGCGGGCTTTTACCTGGAATCCAGCCAACCGGACGAAGTTGCACCGGCTGCAGGGTCGCAGTAGGGGGCTTGGCTGCCGGCCATACACCCGGGTGGAGGCCGCGCATTCAAAAGCGGTACTTCAGTCCCAGCGTCACCCCCCAATACCGGAAGCTGTCCACCCTCACCGTTCCCGTGAACGGCGTGGTCCCGTCCGCCCGCACCGGTTCGTGGCTGCGGATGATGGACCACGCCACATCCTGGGCCAGCTCCCCGAAGCGGGACCAGTGCGCGTTGAGCCCGATGGAAGTGCGTTGGCCCAACGCGTAGTCCACGCCGCCCAGAACCTGAAAGCCGGGGAGGGTGGCGCTGAGATCCGGCTGCAGCAGGCTGACCGTGCCGGCGGCCGCGGCCGGCCGGTCGGCGATGGTGAGTGGGGGCTCCACGTCCTGATACCCCTGGTCCAGCGTCTTGCGGACCAGGCGCCGGGTGTAGACCAGGTCGGTGCGCGCCATGCCGGCGCCGGCGCCCAGGAAGGGTGTCCAGCGCGAGTCATTGGGAAAGTCGTAGTACAGGTTGGCGAAGACCTGGTGGATGCGGTAGTTGGATATCGACTCCGTCGGGGGGGACACCGGGCTCCATTCGAGGGACTTGCTGACCACGGCCTGGTTGGTGGTGGATTCGATGAGCGGGGACACGTCGCCGCCCTGGGTCCGGGCACGGTACTCGAACTCGATGCGCGGCCGGCCGAAGGCGTAGCCGGCGCTGAGGCCGCCCGTGAAGCCCGGGCCGGGCGAAAAGCCGTTCGAGGAGAGTTGACGCAGCGTCGTGTCCGTGCATTCCGGGGCGCTCCTCGGCACCAGAGCCGGATCTTCATAGAGTAGCCTGTCGCACTTGGTCGGGTTGGTCACCGCCGAGAGGGACGAGTCCAGCCGCGCCGAGCTTGTCAGACCCAGGTTGAGGCCGACATAGGCGCCGCGTTGGCTGTCCTGGGCATAGGCTGCAGTGGCGGCCAGCAGGCAGGCGACCCGCATTGCGGCCCAGACCGCGTGCCGGCGCCAACCTTTCTCAACCGGTGTGAAGTTCCTCGTGTAACGCATTTCTCACCTCGAGGTCGGAACGCGCGGATCAAGAGGCATGCAATGGTGGAAGCCGCGGCCCGCAGACCCATGGCGCCATCATATCTCAATTCCCGTCTGCAAGTTAACGGTTCCGGAATCCATCGTCCGACCATTTGAAGCGGCAAAACACGACCAGAAAAATCCTGCTATCCTTGAGATGGATTGGAGAGGCCGCACGGCGCCGGGCCTCCACGGCCAACCATGACCAACCGGCAGAAATTTCCCTACTGGCTGTCCATCCTGCTTCTGACAGGTCTTGGCATCTCGGTCAGTCCTGACCAGTTCCTGACCCGGACATCCAAGGTGTCGCGTGCCGTGAGCCCAGTACTTTCGAGCTATGAAGTCTTCCGCATGGAACCCGGCGAGATCAAGCGACAGATCCGTACCACCGGAGAGCTGCGGTTCCGGTTCAACGACAACGACTATTACTTCAACCTCGAGCCGCACGACATGCGTGCCCCCAACTACCGGGCGGTGGAGACGGCACCCGGCGGAGTGAGGCGCGTGCTTCCCCCCCAGCCGGTCCACACCTTCAAGGGAGTGCTGGCCGGCCAGGAAGACACCCGGGGCCGATTCAATCTTACCGACGGCGGGGTGGAGGGAGTCGTCTACGCTCCCGGGGGCTGGCTCTACGTGGAGCCTCTGCGAAACTACCTTCCCGGCGCCCGCGCCGGAGAACTGGTGATCTATGGACAATCGGCCATCAAGCCCCGCGAAGCCTTGCAATGCGGGGTGTCGCTGCCGGAGCGCCTGCAGCGGGGCCTGAATCTGGTGGAGGCTCAGGTAGAGTCGAGCACTCCAGTCCAATACGTGGTTGAAGTGGCGACGGAAGCCGACTACGAATACGTGCAGGCTTTGGGGGGTTCGGTCGCGGCCAATCGTGAAATCGAGGGCATTCTGAACCAGGTGGAGGGAGTGTATCGGAGCGAGTTGTTGCTGCGGTTGCAGATCACCCTTCAACACACCTGGGAGATGGAGGAAGATCCTTATACGGCTACGGATACGTTTGATCTTCTTACCGAGTTTCAAGACCACTGGCAGGAGACCTTTAGCGAAACGAAAAATTTCGACCTTGCCCATCTTTGGACCGGAAAGGCGCTGATACCGGCGGGTCTTGCCTATATAGCAACCGTCTGCCTCAATCGTTCACACAGCTACGGGCTGTCGGCGTGGTCGACCAATCTCACCGGAAAGTACAATCTCACCGCCCATGAGATCGGGCACAATCTCGGGGCCACTCACCCGAGTGAACATCATGCCCCGGTTTCGGGCTGCCGTGACACCGTCATGCAGTTGACTTTGGGTGATCGTACGTTTTGCGAATTCTCGCGGCAGGAAATTGCAGACCACCTCTCAGACAATAATCTGTGCCTGGATACTCTTCCCATCACGCTTCAGCCTCCATCCGGCCTGACTGCAACGACAGTTTCCAACTCTCGGATCGACCTGAATTGGCAGGACAACAGCTCCAATGAGACGGGATTTCTCATACAGCAGAGGCGGGATGCCCTGCCCGATGATGATTGGGTTCAACCTTGGATTTCAAAGGCGACCACGGCGGCCGACATCACCGGATTTTCGGATGATGGGTTCTTGCCGGGCACCTTCCATCACCTCCGGGTACGGGCTTTCAACGACACTGAATTCTCCGCTTTCTCCAACGCGGTCTTGGCGGCAACCCTGGGAATTCCGCCTCCCACCAGCCTGAAGACACGGGGGGTTTCCAACACCCGCATCAACCTGGTCTGGCAAGATAACAGCAACAATGAGACAGGTTTCCGTGTTCAGCGCAAGCTTCCTGGCTCGCCTGATTGGATCTCCGTCGCAACGACGGCAGCCAACATTGCCGAGTTTTCGGATGGCGGCGTATTGCCGAACACCTTCTATTACTATCAGATACAAGCGTTTAACGACACTGAGTCCTCGATATTCTCGAACGAACTCCTGGCAAGGACCCGGGAGATTCAGAATCTTTCCGGTCCGGGGATTCAACCGCCCACCCAATTGACGGCAACGGCGGTTTCCTCCTCAGCGATCGATCTGACCTGGCAGGACAACAGCAGCAACGAGCTGAGTTTCCACGTGCAGCGCAGAATCGATGGATCGCCTGATTGGGCTCCCTTTGGAATGACTTATGCCGGGGTCAACAGAATTCGGGATGACTCTCTGCCACCAGGCTCCACGTATCACTACCGGGTGTGGGCCTTCGACGGCGCCGAGTACTCCGCCTTCTCCAACGAGGCCAGCGCAACCACGCTGGGCTTGGGTATTCAGGCTCCCACCAGGCTGACGGCAACGGCGGTTTCCTCCTCCAGGATCAACCTGACCTGGCAGGACAACAGCGACAATGAGACGGGCTTTCACCTGCAGCGCAGGATCGATGGCTCGCCTGATTGGGTTTCGATCTCAATCGCGGCCGCCAACGTCACCAACTTTGGAGACGCCAGGTTGTTGCCGAGCGCCATCTATCACTATCGCGTGCGGGCCTTCAACGGGACCGAATCCTCGGCCTTCTCAAGCGAGGCCGTGGCGGCCAGTATCCGCAGCCGGCTGTTTGTTCCCATCGTTCTGCGGTCGCGGGGGCGGACGCCGGGTTCCTTCTTCACCTCCGAGTTGACCCTCACCAACCGGGGATCGACGACAGCCGAGATCCACCACACCTACAGGGCTTCCTTCGGCGGAGGGTCGGGAACGGCGGTGGACTTCCTGGAGCCCGGCCGCCAACGGGTCTTCCCCGACGCCATCGCCTACCTGACCTCCCTGGGAGTTCCCATCGGGAGGGGCGCGGCAGGAGGCACGCTGGCGGTCAAGTTCTCCAACCTTTCCTCGGAATCCGATGCGGCGGTGACGGTGAGGACCGGCACGCCGGTGGAAGGCGGAGCCGGACAGGCCGGTCTGGCCTATGTGGGGCTGAACCCTGAGAACCTGTTCACTGAGCCCGTCGTCATCGCCGGATTGCGCCAGAACCGGATGGACCGCTCCAACCTGGCGGTTCAGAACGCGGGCGAGGCCGGCGAGGGGGGCATCGCCTTGAGAGTGACGGTCCACTCGGGGGACCCGCTGGCGCCGGAGGGCCTGGTGCTGCCGGACCTGTGGCTGCCTCCGGGCGGGTTCCACCAGTACAACGGCATCCTGACCGAGGCGGGCTTCGACAACGGCTACGCCAAGGTGGAGCGGGTGAGCGGAACGGCGCCCTACTACGCCTACGGGGTCATCAACGACAACTTCAACTCGGACGGGTCGTTCGTCTTTCCGGTGGCGGAAGCCTCTCTGAGGGGCACGACGGGGCAGACGCTGCCGGTGATTGTCGAAACCAGGGACTTTACCAGCGAACTGACTGTGACGAACTTCTCCGAAGGAGCCAGGACCGTGGATTTGCGAGTCGCGGCCGATGCCATCGAAACGGGGAGCGCCGCAACCTATAGCCTCAGGCTCGAGGCGGGAGAGCAGAGCATCCTGCCCAACGTCGTCGACCACCTGCGGGGCCAGGGAGTGGCGGGCATCGGACCGGCCGGCCGGGCCTTTGCCGGAGCGCTGTTCGCCGGGGCGGCCGAAGGAGACATGAGCGGGATCGTGATCGGGGCGCGAACGGGCTCGCCCGGGGGCGGGGGGCTGTACGGTGTCTTCTACAGCGCCGCGCCCGACGGCTCGGCTTCGACCGGCAGCGCCTGGATCTACGGGCTGCAGCGGAACGCCACCAACCGCAGCAACCTGGCCCTGGTCAATACGGGCGAGGCGGATGACAGCGAGAGTGTCTTCAGCCTCGACATCTACGACGGGGAGACCGGCAGGTTGGTGAAGACGGTGACCACCAAGGCCATTGCGGCGCGGGGCTGGCGCCAGATCAACGGCATCCTGGGCGCCCATGCCCGGGGAACCCGGCAGGGATACGTCCAGGTCAGGAAGCTGTCGGGCAACAACCCCTTCCTGGCCTACGGAGTGGTCAACGACGGCGGGGCGCCGGGAGAACGGAGCGGAGACGGCGCCTACCTGCCCAGCCGGTAGCGGAGTCGGCCGTCACTCAATCATGGATCAGATCTCCGGAATGGCCAGGTCGGCCGCGCCCGGCTGGGACATGGCCGCCTCCGGGTAGTAGCGCTCGATCAGGTCGGCCGCGATGCGGGCCCGGCGGACGCGTTCCCGGGTAAGGGCGATGGCGGTGGGATCGATGTGGGTCCCGCTGGGGTAGATGTCGGGGGCGTTGCGCAGGCCCAGCTTGACATAGACGGGGGAGAGCAGCCGGATGAACTCGGGGATCTCGAAGTGGCGCACGAACCCCCCGAAATTGTCGGGAGTCTCCACGTAGAGATCCAGCGGCAGGGAGACCGCCTCCCGGATGGAGGCCAGCAACGGCAGGGGCAGGTCGGAAGACACGTTGAAGGTGTTGCCCCCGAAGTCTTCCAGGATCCTGACGGAAATCGGATTGGTAGCGCTGAGCTGGACCGAGATCTTGACCACCAGGTTGGCGGGCAGCTCCCCCGTCTGCTTGAGTTGATTGACCAGCCAAAGCAGCCCCAGGTCGGCCACCAGGATGCCCCGCAGCCCCAGTTCGCAACCCCGCTTGATGTCCTCCACCGCATAGACCACCTGGTCCAACCCCCTCAATCCCAGGCCGATGTTCTTGCCCGCCGCCGTCAGCGGCTGAGCTCCGATATCGAAAGTGGCTCGCGGCCCCACGAACAGGCTCACCTCCATCTGCTGGTCCCGGGCCATCTTCAGCATGTCCCTGATCTCGTCGTCGGTCATCAGCATGATCCCACTGCCCTGGCTGACCCGATGGATGGTGAGCCGGTAGCGCCCGGCCTCCTCGATGACCGCCTTCAGGCAGCGCGGGCCCTCCACGCTGGGTATTTCAAAGCGATACTGGGCCCCGTCCGGAAAGCGCTTGGGCGTGCTCCGGAGGGCGTAGCCGTCGCCCGAGGGGAAACCGAGCTGTTTCAGGAAATCGCGTGTCGCCTTCATGGTTGGTTCCTTTCCGTTCAGGACCCGGCAGCCGCGCTTCCACCCGTGTGCTCCCGGATTCTGTCCAGGACGCGCTCCCGGATCCACTTGGGGTCCCACCACTCGGTGGGGTTGACCGGGATTCCGTGCAGGAACAGGCCGAAATGAAGATGGTCGCCGGCGGCCAGGCCGGTGGCGCCGCTGCGCCCCAGAACCTGGCCCTTGCCGACACGCTCGCCGTCCTGTACGGCGATGGAGCTGAGGTGTCCATAGAGGGAAAACAGTCCGCAGCCGTGGTCCAGCAGGATGGTGTTTCCATAAATCCCCAGCAGCTCCGCGTAGCGCACCACTCCGTCGTTGGAGGCTTCGATGGGGTAGTGCTTCACGACCGACAGGTCGAAGCCCACGTGGTCCTGG
Source organism: Acidobacteriota bacterium (assembly GCA_028875135.1). Classification (GTDB taxonomy): domain Bacteria; phylum Acidobacteriota; class Terriglobia; order Versatilivoradales; family Versatilivoraceae; genus Versatilivorator. The sequence goes on along the minus strand of JAPPFQ010000025.1, from coordinate 2,082 downwards.
CGGTCGATCTCCCGGCCTTCGTAGAGGTAGGTGCGATGGTCGGCGAACAGGGACTCCACCTTGGATCGGCTGAGCTGGGCGAAGGCCTCGGTCCAGAGAAACCGCGGCTCGGACCGGCTCGACAACTGCTTGATCTGTTCGTGGTTGGCTTTCCGGAGCCCGCCGTTGATCTGGAGGAAGTCCTTGACCAGGTCGCCCTGGCTGGAGATCTGGGGGTTTTCATTGAGGATCGCCGGAACTACCTGTTGCAGGAAGGCCGGACTGAGCCGGATGGTGCGCTGCCGAAACCTCCTGGGAAAGAGCTTGTACCGGAAGCGGGCCTCCGACCGGTTCCCGGCCGCGTCTACGGCCACCAGCTTCATTTCCGGATCGGGTCCCAGGTCATAGCGATAGCCGAAGATGCAGAATCGGACCTGCTTGTCTCCGTCGGGGTCGGCCGCATATCCGGGAAAGAAGTCGGGACCTACCCGGACCCCCGAGACCTCGGTGTCTTGTCCCACCCGGTAGAGAATGCAGGCCGAGCCCCCTTGGGTGATGTAGTGCTGCCCGGAGAGCGCCTGGAGGGTGGGAGGACTGAGGTCGAAGGCGAAATCCCGCTCCAGTCGAGCCTGGTTGCCGCCGAAGAACCGGCGGTAGGAGTGGTCGCGGGCGGTAACCGACAGCCGGGCGGGGCCTTCCCGAATATCGTGACTGGCGGCTATCACCTCGCCCAGGTCGAAGCGAGCCGAGGATTGGGAGCCGCTCCTCTGGAAGAAGAACAGCCACGGCCCCGGGTAGCTCCGGTCGACCAGAGTAAAGGACCGGTCCTCCACCTCCAGCACTGCCGAGAGCTGCTTCAATCCGGACTGGGCGTCCTCGACCTCGACAACCAGGGAGGGGTCTTTCCCCAGGGCGGTAAAGTCGCGGTCCAGGCTCACCTTGGGCGGCTGCCCCTCCCAGCGGCCCAGCCAAAGCGAGAGCAGGCACCAGAAGAGGAAGGCTCCCAGCGGCAGGGCCCACAAGACCAGTGGCGGAAGGCGGTTGGGAATTGCCGGCTTCCGGTGGGGTTGAAATGGTTTCACGTTTTCGCCGTCCGGTCCCGAATTCCCCTGGATTATAGCTTGGTCCGAATGCGGGAGAAAGAGGGGGCTCCCCACCCCCTCACAGCAGGCGGTGCTCGGCGAAGCTGAAGCAGTCGTTGCCGCCGATGACGATGTGATCCAGCAGGGAGATGTCCATCAGGCCGCAGGCCCGCTGCAGCTCCCGGGTCACCTGGCGGTCGTCCGGGCTGGGCGAGGGGTTGCCAGAGGGATGGTTGTGGACGGCCACCATGGCGGCGGCGTTCAACTGCAGTGCTCGCCTGACGATTTCCCTCGGAAACACGGTGGCGCTGTTGAGGGTGCCCTGGAACATCTCCTCCACGGCCAGGACGTGGTGCCTGGTGTCCAGAAAGACCACGGCGAAGGTCTCGCGGTCCCGATCCCGGAAGCGCCCGCAAAGCAGCCGCTGGACATCGCGGGAGTGTCCGATGAAGGGCCCCCGCTGCATTTCCTCGGCCATGTAGCGCACGGTTACGGCTGCCAGCGCTTTCAGGGTGGCCACCTTGGCCTCCCCCAGGCCCTTGATGCCCCCCAGCTCCTGCTGGCTGGCCTTCAGCAGGCCGCGAAATCCGCCGAAGCCCTGGAGAAGTTGGCGGGAGAGGTCGAGCACGCTGGTTCCCCTGATCCCGACCCGCAGGAAGATGGCCAGCAGTTCCGCGTCGCTGAGGGCATCGGCCCCCCGGGTCAGGAGGCGTTGCCGGGGCTGCTCCGACTTCGGCCAGCCGCTGACCCATTTTTCTGAGACGCGTCGCTTGGAGGCCATGGGCGAGGACGGGTTCCAGTGCACTCAAAGCGGGACCGGCCAAAGCGCAGGAGCGCGGCCGCGCTGAGTGCATTGGTGGACTTCAGGTTGGGGAGAGGTATCGAGGGAGGGGAGTCGACAGGCCGGCTATTCTACCCCGGTTGGTCTATTTCCTCAACAGGAGCCGGGTGGAAAAAGCGAGCCCCCAGTTACCTGAAACAAACGCCGGCGCCTAGCGGCTGGAAACCGGTTCAAAATCGA
>JAPPFQ010000358.1 GCA_028875135.1 Acidobacteriota bacterium | reverse complement strand
CCCGTAACTGACAAAGGTGCCCCAGAAGATGGCCGTCGTCAGTGCCTCCACCACCGGATACTGCCAGGAGATGGTTCCTTTGCAGAACCGGCATTTCCCGCCCAGCACCAAGTAACTGATCAGGGGGATGTTGTCATAGGGCTTCAGGGCCCGGCCGCAGTGTGTACAGGAAGACCTGGGCGATACGATGGATTGCCGGCGAGGGATTCTGACAATACAAACGTTCAGAAAGCTGCCGATCTTCAAACCCAGGGATATGAAAACCCATTCCATCAATGACATGGCAGGTCCAAGGGGATCTAACGGTTTAGTATATCGGAGTAGATCCTGCGGGTTTCGGCCACCATCCGCGCCACGGAAAAAGCCGACCGGACCCGGGCGGCCGCCCGCTCCGCCTGCCGGCGGGCCAAGTCGGGATTGCTCCTGGCGCGCAGCACGGACCGCACCAAAGCTTCCGGGTTGCCCGGCGGAAACAGAAACCCGGTCTCTCCATCGATCACCGCTTCGGGGATCCCGCCTGTGCGGCTGGCGCAAATGGGAACCTGGCGGGACATGGCCTGAAGGATGACCGATCCCAGGCCCTCGGCCAGAGAAGGATGCACCAACAGATCGAATCCCGGCAGGACGCTATCCAGGTCAGAGACAAATCCCGTCATGACGGCCCGACCCTGGAGGCCCAGCTCCCGGATCAACCGCTCCAGCTCCTCTCGGAGCGATCCCTCTCCCACAACGGCAAGCCGGGAGTCGGGATGGGTCTTAAGGATCTCGGGTAACCCCCGGATCAGCAACGCCTGCCCCTTTTCCGGAGTGAAGTGGCCGACGCATCCGATAAGGAACTCGCCGTCGGCCACGCCCAGGCGCCGCCGTGCACTCGATCGTTTCTCCGGAAGCGAGGCCGCCTCGGTGTCGACGCCATCGTAGACTACCTCGACCTGACCCGGCTCCAGGCCCTCCTCAATGAGCAGATCGCGGACGTAGCGGGAAACGGCGATCACCCGGCTGGTCCGCCGAGCATATTTGAACTTCCACCAGGGGTTGCCGCGGATGCTGAATGCGACTCTGCGGGCAGCCACGACTCCACCGCCCCAGCCGAAGGTCTTCAGCCAGGCGGCCAGACCCAGCGTCCGTGAATCGTGAGCGTGAATGAGGTGAGGTCGGAAACTTCCAACCAGCTTGGCCATGCCCGCCAGCGAGATGAGATCCCACTCGGAGGACAGGGAAAGTGCACGAACCGGCACCTCCAGCTCGGCGGCACGGATGGCCAGAGGGCTCCCCTTGCGTGCGGCCAGAGACTGCCGAACCCCCTCTCGCTTCAGCCCTCCGATGAGAGTGTGCAATTGCTGCTGACCGCCCCGCCAGGCGGGTCCGGAATCCAGGTGAAGGATCCTCATGGTGAATGAGCCGGTCCCTTCATTCGCCCCGAAGACCGGGAGCTGCATTCCACGGCTGTTCCGTTTCGGCAGGTTTCACGGGAGGCTGCCCCGGTCATCCCCGGGTTTTTCCCCGGACGACTGGCCGGGCGGCCGGGACCGTTGCAGATCCCAGAGTTTGGAATACTTGAGGAAATTGTAGTAGGCGGCGAAGGCAGAAATCAAAAAACCCTGCAGACCGTCCATGAAGCCGGCCTTGAAGCAAAAGCTGGATACGAAGGCCACAACCGGCGAACCGAGGATCTTGAGGGGACCGCTCCGTACCCCCCTGGCTTGCAGATCCCGAGCCGCAAGGCTGGTGTATTTCCCGACCCGACGGGCATGGTCTGAAACGGAGTCGCAGGTGTAGTGGAGAAGATCGCCCTCCAGGCGACCAACGGGGCCCTGGCAGGCAAGATGCTCGTGAACGAAGTCTCCGACCCACTGTGCCCGGCAGCGCCGGTACAAACGGGGCTTGCGGTCGGGATACCAGCCGCAGTGGCGAATCCAGCGGCCAAGATAGAAGGCTCTTCGCGGAAACTCATAGGCGTTGGCCGGCGCCGGATGGGCTTTCACATCCAGCAACTGCTGTCTCAGAGTTGGGCTGAGACACTCGTCGGCGTCCAGGCTGAGGATCCACTCATGGGAAGCCTGCGCGGCCGCAAAGTTCTTCTGGTCGGAATAATTGGTCCAGTTGCGCTTGTAGACTCGGGCGCCCCATCGAGCGGCAACCGCGCAGGTCCGGTCCCGGCTGCCGGCATCCACCACGATCACTTCGTCGGAGACACCGCGAACCGATTCCAGGCAGCGGCCGAGATGATCTTCCTCGTTGAGCGTGATGACAGTGACTGAGATTTGCAAGGCAATGATGAATGATGAATGATGAACGACTAGTTTCTGGGAGTCTGCGCCGTGGAATCCTGCCGAGGACTTGAAGTGGACCAATGTCCCTATAATGGATGAGCAATCCGCAGGGAAGGAGATATTCTCTCCTGTTTTCGCTAATATATCGCCCGTTATAGGGAAGTCTGTCCCCTAGGAGTGTTCTGCGGCGCAGACTCCTAGTGGAGAGTGGTAGGACGAGGGTTTCGGGAACAGGCCAGCTCCCGATGACCTGACAGGATTTGAAGGACTGCACCGGGACCGACAAGATGCTTTGCGTCCCGATCAAAAAAACTAACCACTAATCACTAACCACTAGCCTCTGTCGTCTAACCACTATCCACTGCCTTTTCCGGCAATCGCATCCCCAATCTTGATGTTCTGCAGCTCGAGCGTCTTGCCCATGGCCCGGTCCAGGTCTCGCTTGGCCTTGGTAAAGCTCACCTGGGCGTTGACTTCGTTGGTCTGGGCTTCGGCGAGCCGTACCTGTTCCTCCAGCACGAATCGGATCTGGGAAGTGCCGAGCTGGAACTTCTTCTGCTCTGCCTCGAGGTTACGCTCTGCCAGTTCACGGGCCTTTTGGGTGGCTTCGATGCGGGCGCGGTTCATTTCCAGTTGAGTGTGGGCATTGCGCACCTCCAGGGCAATCTGCTGTTCCAGGGCGCGAAGCCGCTTTTCCGACTGCCGCCGGGCCACGCTGGCTCGTGCGTAATCCGCGCGCCGGGAGCGATTGCTCAAGGGTATCTCAACCGAAATCGAAGCTCCATAGGTGGGAAAATCCGAACCCAGCAGCCGGTTGAAGGCCTCTCCCAGCCCGGTGGTGCCGGCAACCACCGGCGTTCCCCCGAAAAACGGCAACCCGCCGAAACCTCCCCCTTCGAATACTCTGCTGACCCCTTCCAGCGCCGCCGTTCCATAGCTGACATTGAAGCGAACATCGGGAAGGAGCTGGTTGCGAAAATACTTCAGGTCTATGCCCGCGTTGTCGATCCGCTTCCGCTGCTGCTTGATCTCCGGCCGCTGCTCAATGGCGTAACTCACCGCCTGAACCAGATCGAAGTCCCTGAAGTCGTCCATGGTCGCCAGGGAATCCAGCGGCACGATCCTGACCGCCACCCTGCCGGGGTCCCCCAGGGAGGAGATCAGCTTCTTCATCTGATCCTCCATTTGGGCCAGCGAGTATTCAGCCCTGATCAACAACTCCCTGCGGTTGGCGATCTCGGCTTCCGACTGAACCACCTCGATCGGGGCCAGGGTCCCAATCTCGGCCATTCGCTTGTTATCTTCGTTGGTCTTGACTGCCAGGTCCAGGGACTTTCTCCTGACCTCGACGTCCTTGCCGGCAAAGACCAGGTCCCAGTAGAGGTTCTGCACTTGATTGACCAGTTGCACGACCTGCTGCTCGAAGAGATGTTGACTGATGTCCTTGTTGTTGCGGGCGATTCTGATCAGGCGGGTGTTGGGGAGAAGACCGAAATTCCTGAGAAGCGGCTGGCTGATGGATGCGGTCAGGGACGCCCTCCAATAGGGATTGAGGAAATTCCTCAAGTTGTTGTCGGAGACGCGGTTGCTGGTGTAGTCCACTCCGAACAGCGTCCCGGTCTCGAAGAGCTTGCTTACCCCCACGTTGACGTTATGGGACAAGCTGGTCTGGGTCTCGGTTCCGGTCAGAAAGGTGGTGGTCAGCGGCCGCGTGTCTCTGTTCGCACCCAGCGTCATCGAAAGGGTGGGATCGAAAAGGCGGTAGGCCATGTCGATCTCATACTCGGACATGCGGGGATCGAAACGCTCCACCACCACGTCCAGGTTGCTCTCGAGAACCATCTGAACGGCGTCGGCCTCGGTCAATCCCACCTGGTCCCGCTGCATCAGGCTGCTCAAGAAGTCCGAGGCTTCCCTTTGACGTTCAGGAACGGGCGGGCGAACGATATTGTCCTCGAACCATCCGGGAAGAGGAAACACCGACTGGCCCCAAGTGGCCGCCGGGGCCGTCAGAATTCCCAGCCCGAGCAACAAGGGCAGCAATCCCTTGGACAAGGTGTGAATCAAGTGTGGAGTTCGACGCATTGACAGCTCCTTCTCTGAGTGGTCGGCCGCGGTTACCCGTGATGCACCGCACGGTAATGAAAAACGTGTTCCTTTGCGGCTTGGTTTCAACAATTCCCAATCCGGGGCTCGATCCGCAGCCGGCCTGTTGCCCCGCCTCCAACGATCCCGGCCGCCGGCCTCAATTGATTTCCAAAATGGCTTTCCATAGTATATCCGGCGACCCGGCGACAGATGCGCACCGGGTCCCGGCGAACCTGCCCATGTCCACCTCAGACCACATCCGGAAGATGTTCACCGCTACCGGAGCCCTCATGACGGGACACTTCCTGCTCAGTTCGGGCCTCCACAGTCCCCAGTACCTGCAGTGCGCCAAGGTGCTGCAGTGGCCGAGGCACGCCGAGTGGTGCGCGGACCGGCTGACTGCCCTCATGGGCTCGGAAAAGCCCGACCTGGTCGTTTCCCCCGCCATGGGAGCCATCATCATTGGACACGAACTTGGGCGCAGCCTCGGTCGCCGCGCCGTGTTCGTGGAACGCCAGGGTGCTGACCTGAGGCTTCGGCGCGGCTTCCGGATTCGCAAGGGGGAGAAGGCTCTCATCGTCGACGACGTCGTCACCACCGGAGGATCCACCCGGGAAACGATGGCCCTGGTGGAAAACTACGGCGCCATTCCGGTCGGCGTGGCCTCCATCATCGATCGAAGTGGTGGACAGGCATTTCCGGGTGTCACCCACCATTGCCTTTGGAGCCTGAATATTCCGACCTTTCCACCCGAAGAGTGTCCGCTTTGCAAAGCCGGTTCCAGACCCCAAAAGCCGGGCAGTCGCACCTGACTCGCGGGTGAGAGGCATCCCCGGTGCGAAATCAAATCGAGATGCGATCCGACCCTGCCCCCACTCCAGGCTGCGATGACTCCTCGCGAGGCCCGAGGTCACGTCCGCGAAACCTGCGGCTGGAGGTCCAGTACGACGGAACAGGCTATCACGGGTGGCAGATACAGCCGCGACTCCGAACCATCCAGGGTGAGTTGACACGGACGCTGGAGAGCATTGTGCGGGAGCCGGTCCATGTTTGCGGCTCGGGAAGAACCGACGCGGGAGCCCATGCGCTGGCCCAGGTCTGCCATTTCCATACGACGTCTCGCCTGGAATTGTCCAGCCTGTGGAAGGCCTTGAACTCTCGTCTGCCGGCTACAATCCGGGTTACCGGAATCGAGAACGCCGCGGACGATTTCCATGCCCGCCACCACGCCCGAACCAAACACTATCGCTATCGAATCTTGAACACCACCTGGTGCCCTCCCTTCGAATACCCCTTTGTCCATCACGTCCACCGCAGGCTCGACTATGAGAAATTGAATCGGGCCGCCGAGTTGGTGGTGGGAAAACGGGACTTCAGCGCTTTTTGCGACGCCGACAGCCAGGCGAAGTGCAAGATACGGCGAGTCACCACCTCCCTTTTTGTGTTTGACACCCGGCGCAAACTCCTGGAATATAACGTTTGTGCCGACGGGTTTCTGCACCACATGGTCAGGAATCTGGTCGGCACCTTTTTGGAAGTGGGCAGGGGCAAGCTCCCGGTGGAAGCCATCCCTGCCATACTGGAATCGAAAGACCGTTCCAGAGCTGGCCCGACCGCTCCAGCCAAAGGCCTCTTCCTGGTTTGGGTCGGCTACTAGTGATCTGTCTCGGAAATACGATTGCCATCTCCCACCGGGACGCTGAACTCACCCTGTAACGACCTTTTTTTCAACAGTTTGTTGGTGCTATTTTGAAGGTTAGCACTTACACACGGTGCTGGGCCCTTCCTGGCTTGTCGTCTCCTCTTCAGCGCGCAATGGCTGCTTCGAGCCTGGTGCGCCGGGCCAGTTCACCGTCACCGGCGGAGAGAAGCGTCGTGGCCGGGGATTTGCCCGGCCTCTCACCCAACCATTCCCCTCGATGAGCGTCGCTCTCAAGCTCGCCTAACGTCAGCTCATTCGGGATGAGGCTCATGTCAGGAAACAGTCGGGAAATACAGCGTAACTTCGCTCCCCACTGGGGGGAGGACGAAGAAGACCGTCACCTTTTCGATCGGTTGGATCTCGACAGCATTCCTCATCATGTAGCCATCATCATGGACGGAAACGGCCGCTGGGCCCAACAACGCCGCTTGCCTCGGGTGGCCGGGCACCGGGCCGGGATTGCATCGGTGCGAGAGACGGTGGAGACCGCGGCCCGTCTCAAGCTGCGAATCCTGACCCTCTACGCTTTCTCTGTTGAGAACTGGAAGCGCCCGCGAAGCGAGGTCGCCACCTTGATGAGCCTGCTCAAGGAGTACCTGAAGAAGGAAATCGCCAATTTAATGGCCAATGACATCCGCTTCGGGACCTTGGGGCGAACTTGGGAATTGGACCCCTCCATTCAGCGGGAACTTCAATGGGCCAGGGAAGAGACCTCGCGAAACCGGGGTTTGCGATTCAACGTCGCGCTCAACTATGGCGGGCGGGCGGAACTGGTGGACGCCTTCAACGCACTTTGGCGGCAGCGCAAGAACGGCAGGCAGGACGAGACCGCCATCGACGAACAGTCCATCGCCCAATGCCTCTATACCGCCGGACAGCCGGATCCGGATCTGCTAATCCGAACCAGCGGAGAGATGCGCATCAGCAACTTTCTGCTGTGGCAGATTGCCTATTCTGAAATCTGGGTGACCAAGACGCTGTGGCCCGATTTCCGACGGCAGGACTTCTTCAAGGCGGTACTCTCCTATCAGTCCCGGGAGCGGCGTTATGGAGGCCTGGCCAATCGATGAAACGCTGGCTGACAGCAGTCGTGCTGGTTCCCCCGCTGATCGGAGTGGTCGGTTACCTTCCCTCCTGGTGCTTTCTGGCGCTCACTGGAGGGGTGGCGGCCCTTGCTCTGGAGGAATTCTTTCGTCTGTCCAGAAGCACCGGCATCCATGTCTTCCGGGCAGTCGCCCACGCGTTTTCGCTTCTGCTGGTCGGTAGCTTCTATTGGTCTCCCCGTGACCACTCTGCCGCCTTCTGGCTCTTGATCCTGGCGACAGGTACCTGTCTCGTACTGACCCTCCGGCGAGGGCACAAACTGCAGGAAACATTGCCGAGCTGTGGAGTGACCCTGCTGGGCCTCGTCTATGTCTCCACCGCCCTGGGATTTCTGCTGGCCATCCACAACCGCCCTCAAGGTGACGGGCCGTCGTGGATCCTGTTCCTTTTGCTGACGGTCTGGCTGGGGGACACAGCCGCCTACACCATCGGAAGCCTGCTGGGGAAGCACCCGCTGGCGCCCAGAATCAGCCCCGGGAAAACCTGGGAGGGAGCCGTTGGCGCCTTGTTGGGAAACAGCCTGGCGGCGTTGACGAGCCAGGTTCTGATTCCCCAGATCCCTCTGATTCCTCGCATTCTCCTCTGCTGCTCCCTGGGGATCGCCGGCCAGGTGGGAGACTTGGCCGAGTCGGCCATGAAGCGGGGAGCTCGTACCAAGGAGTCGTCCGAACTGTTGCCCGGGCACGGCGGAATGCTGGATCGTATTGACGGGGTATTGTTCGCGGGCCCGTTGCTGTATTTTTGTCTGCGATTGATTGGACAGGCCTAGTGCTCTGTAGAAAGTCATGAAAACCATATCCTTGCTGGGGTCAACCGGTTCAGTGGGCCGAAACTGTCTGAAGGTGGTGGAAGAGCTGTCCGGCGAGTTTCGGGTAATCGCCCTGGCTGCCGGCCGGAACACGACCGAACTGGCCGATCAGGTCGGAAGGTTCCACCCGGAGGTGGTGTCTGTCTCCACCTCGGAAGCCGCAACGCAACTGGCCCGACAGTTGAAAGACCTGGATCCGACCGCCGATCCGGAGATCCTGGTCGGGGAGGAAGGCCTGACGAGGGTGGCTACCCACCCCGAGACCGATTTGATGGTGAGCTCTATTGTGGGAGTCGCCGGGCTGGCTCCCACCTGCCAGGCGATCGAATGTGGAAAGCAGATCGCCCTGGCCAACAAGGAAGTGCTGGTGGTTGCGGGAGAACTGGTGACCGAGCTGGCTCAGCGCAACGGGGTGCAGCTCCTCCCCGTCGACAGCGAACACAACGCGATCCACCAGTGTCTGCGTTGCGGCCATGCCGACGAAGTCGCACGAGTCATCCTCACTGCATCCGGAGGCCCCTTTCTAGGGTACAGCAGCGAGCAGCTCGACCGGGTGACGCCGGAGATGGCCTTGCGGCATCCCACCTGGAAAATGGGGGACCGCATCACGGTCGATTCGGCGACCATGATGAACAAGGGCATGGAAGTCCTGGAAGCACGCTGGCTCTTCGACCTGGATGTCGGCCGGATTTCTGTTTGGGTTCATCCCCAGTCCATCGTTCACTCCATGGTGGAGTTTGTGGACGGGTCCATGATCGCTCAACTCGGGATCACCGACATGGGTCAACCTATCCTCTATGCGCTCAATTACCCCCGCCGTCTGCCGGGGCTCAGGCCGCGGCTGGATCTGAGCCAGGTGGCCAAGCTGGAGTTCATGCGACCCGATTCGGGGAAATTCCCCTGCCTGGACCTGGCCTACCGGGCTGCTCGTGAATTGGGGGCGCTGCCCTGCACACTCAACGCGGCGGACGAAGTGGCGGTAGAGGCTTTCCTGCAAAGAGAGATCGACTTCAACGGAATTCCGCGGATCGTCGCCAGGATGATGGAGCAGGCGAACGGGGTGGGCAAATTCTCTTCGATCGCGGAAATTCTGGAGTATGATGAAACGGTGCGAAGGGAAACCCGTCGCTTGATTAAAAAGGACTTCACTTAGGACGCCCGGTGCGATGATCCCGACAGGGGTGGACGGGTTTCCCGGCGATGTCTCAAGAAATTTGAAACCGGACAAAAGGCTGAAATGATCGATTTCCTATGGGGAGTTGTGGCTGTGCTGGTGGTGTTCGGGACCGTGGTGGTGGTCCATGAACTGGGCCACTTTGGCGCGGCCAAGTTCTTCAAGATTCGCGTCGAGGCTTTTTCGGTCGGTTTCGGTCCACGCCTTTTCGGTTTCCGCCGTGGGGAAACGGACTACAAGGTTTGTGCCATCCCCTTGGGCGGGTACGTCAAGATGGCCGGCGAAAACCCCGACGACGTGACCGGAGGAGTTGAAGAGTTCCTTTCCCATCCCAAGTGGCAGCGCTTCATTGTGGCCGTGATGGGGCCGGTCATGAACGGTGTGCTGGCGGTGGTCCTGCTGACCGGACTGTTCTACTACCGGTACGAGGTCCCCGTCTGGCCCCGGGATCCTGTGGTGGTGGGCTTGATCAAGTCCGACTCCCCTGCCCTCAAGTCCGATCTCAGGCCGGGTGACCGTATCGTGGCTGCCGGCGCCCGGCAAAACCCCACCTGGGAAGAGTTCCTTCTGGAGGTCAGCATCAGTCCCGGAGTTCCCTTGCAAATGCAGGTCCAGCGAAAAGAGCAGACCTTCCCCTTGACTCTGACTCCCGCACCTCGCGGTCGCGACAGGGCCGGCTACCTTGGAATTGCCCCCTTCGAGCTGGCCTCGGTTCAGGTCAGGGATGTGCTGGCGGGCAAACCCGCCGCCGAGGCCGGCATTTTGCCGGGAGATCAGGTGGTCAAGGTGGGCGGAGTGGTGCTCAGCCAGGCCGGAATCGACCTGGTGGACGCGATGGACCGGAACCGGCAGCCGGTTATCCCGATTACGGTCCTGCGAAACGGCCGGGAGCTGGAATTCCAAGTCACCCCATACGTGGATGAAACCACCCAGAGGCGGATGATCGGAGTCATGCTGAACCCCATGGCCAGAACCACCGTCGAGCAGCTCTCCCTGGTGGAGGCGCTGAGCGCTTCAATCGAGCGGAATATCCGATTCGCCGGACTGCTGTTCGAGTTCCTTCATCGGCTGCTTCGCGGCACCGCTCCGGTGAGCATGGTCGGCGGTCCCATAGCGATTGCCAGACAGTCCAGCCTGGCCGCGCAGTCCGGCATTACCGATTTGATCATGTTCATCGCCGTGATCAGCATCAACCTGGGAATCGTCAATCTCTTGCCCATCCCCATCCTGGACGGCGGGGTCATCGCCATCATTCTGGTTGAGTCTCTGGTCGGACGGGACCTCAGCTTGAGCGTCCGGGAGAAGGTGACTCAGGTGGGCGTCATCATGGTGATCCTCCTGGTGGTGGCAGTGACCTACAACGACATCATCAAGTCACTTCCTGCATCTCTCGGAAAGTACTTCCCTTAGCCCGGAACTCCTCTCTGGCCAAAATCGCGTTCGCACGTGTATCATATTGCAAAGGGAGAGGTTCTCCCGCAATCCTTGGAGTGAGGAATTACGATGTCGACCAAAAATTTCATCCTCAGCCTTCTGGCCGGGACTTCAATTCTGTCTGCGACCGCTTTGGGCCAGACCTCGAACGGAAAGGTGGCCGTGCTCAACTACTCGGCCGTAATCCGCCAGTCCAACGCCGGCAAAAAGCTGTTCGCCGAGTTCGAGCAAAAGGTGAACGCCAAACGGACCGAGTTCGAGCAGAAGACCAACGAGATTTCCACCTTGCAGCGGCAGTTGGTTGAGCAGGCAGCCTCGCTGAATCCCGATGCCCAGCGGGCCCTGACCAAGAATATCGATTCCAAGAACACCCAGCTGAAGCGCGACCAGGAGGATGCTCAGAAGGAGTTCAACGAGATGCAGCAGGAGATCGTGCGGCAGATCGCCAGCCAACTGAGGCCCGTGGTCGCAAAGTACGCCCAGGACCAGAAAATTTCCTTGATCGTGAACTTTTCTCAGGAGGTTTTTTTCGTAAACCCCGCCATAGAGATCACTCAGGAGATCATCGAGCAGTTCGACAACTCTGCCACCGGATCCACTTCGGCCACCCCATAGGCAGAGGTGTCCACTCCCGAGGCGACTCACATGCCTGAGCGGCTCCGGCGCTCATCTCAGTCCCCGATCCGTTGGGTGACCACCGAAATCCGGGTTCGCTACGCGGAAACGGACCAGATGGGAGTGGCTTACTACTCCAACTACCTGGTCTGGTTCGAGGTCGGGCGCTCCGAAGTATGCCGGGACTGTGGATTCTCCTACGCTGAGATGGAAGCCAGGACCCAGGCCTACCTGGCCGTAGCCGAAGCCCGCTGCCGCTACCACTCCCCGGCTCTGTACGACGAGGTCCTGGAGATTCGCACCGCCGTTGAATCCCTGCGCAAGCGGACCTTGAACTTTCGCTACGAGATTATCAAGAAGAACAGCGGCGTTCTGGTCGCCACGGGCAGCACCACCCATATCGTCCTGGACCGGAACGGCAGACCCAAGACCCTGCCCGAGGAGTACGCCTCTCTGCTGAAGTCTTCGGCATAGCCGGCAACCCCGAACACCCAATTTGCGCAGCTCGCCGGGTGCACCATGAAAACGATCGTTGAATGTGTCCCCAATTTCAGTGAGGGACAAGATCCACGCGTGATCGACCGCATTGCCTCCGCCATCGACTCGGTTGCCGGCGTGGGGGTCCTTCACCGCACCATGGACGCAGACCACCACCGGGCGGTCATTACTTTTGTGGGTGACAGGGAAGCGGTCGCCGAGGGAGCCTTGAGGGCGATGGGCAAAGCAGCCGAATTGATTGACCTCAATCGGCATTCCGGCGTCCACCCGCGCATCGGCGCCGCCGATGTGGTTCCCTTCGTCCCCGTCAGTAACGTGAACCTGCAGGATTGTGCGCTGATTGCGCAAGCCGTGGGGCAAGAAGCCTGCCGCCGTTTCGGCATCCCCGTCTATCTCTACGGGGCCGCGGCCCTGCAACCGGAACGGGCCCGGTTGGAAGATGTGCGCCGCGGCCAGTTTGAGGGCCTGCGTTCCGAGTTGGCCGGCCCGACCCAACGACGGCCCGACTTCGGTGGCCCCGGACTCCACCCCACCGCCGGAGCGACGGCTGTCGGCGCACGTCAATTCCTGATCGCCTACAACGTCAACCTGGCGACCTCGGACATCCATCCAGCCAGGCATATTGCCCGCAAAATCCGCTCTTCCAGCGGCGGACTTCCCCATGTCAAGGCATTGGGAGTGAGCCTGAAGACCAGGGACCAGGTCCAAGTATCCATTAACCTGACCGACTTCGAGATCAGCTCGATCCAAAGGGTTTTCCAGGTCGTCCGCCGGGAGGCCGAGCGGCTGGGAACCCGGGTTTCGGACAGTGAGATCGTCGGATTGGTTCCCAGGCGAGCCTTGCCTCCGTCCTTCCAATCGTCACTTCAACTGAAGGACTTCCGGTCCGACCTGGTCTTCGAGAACCGCTTGGCCGCTTTTTTGAAACAAACGCTGCGTCTCAGGAAGCCGTAGCTTTGCGGCGTCGCGTATGTCCCCCTCCGCATCAGCCTTCGCCTGCGGCTCGGCTTCTGCGAGTCCCCCTCAAGGGGGGAGTGATTCTTGAGGCCTGCAACAACGCTCTGGTATCACTCCCCCCTTGAGGGGGAGTCGGCGAGGCAAACTCGGCGTCCCTTCGACCAGGCCGCAGCCCGCAGCCGAGCCGGTGGGGGGCCAACGCGGCGTCGCGTGAGTGCAGCCCGCAGCCGAGCCGGAAGGGGGCAATCGCGGCGTCCCGAAAGCGCCAGCCCGCAGTCGAGCCGGTGGGGGGCAAACGCGGCGTCACGAAGGTGTTGGAGAGGGCTCAGGATCGAGCCTGATCCAGGACGTATTCCATCAGAAGGTCGTATTCCATCCGGACGACCTCTTGCAGGACCGCAGGATGGGCCGGTTCATTCCGGGATGATCGTTCACACAGTTCCACCAGGCGGGTGGGTTCCCAGCGCGGGCCTTCCATCAGGGTCTGCCAACCCTCCGAGCTCCGCTCTTTAATCGCCTCCCCAACCTTGGCCCTAAGCCGGGCCTGGACAGGATGGGCTCCGGCGCGGCGGAACCAGTAGAGAGCATTGCTGAAGTCACCCTCACTGCGATGCACCAGGGCATGCCAATAGGCTCCTTCCGAGGAAGAGTCCTGTTGGGTCAGACGGTGAGCCTCATCCAGGAATCCGTATAGCCAGAGGGCTCCGGCGCGGATCAGGCGATCCGACCCCAGTTGAAGCACTTGGCTCCAGTCCGTGCCGCTCACCAGGCGGTAGATTCCGTCATCTCCCCTGGGAGGATTGACCGGCACCGGCAAGCCCTCGGGGGCGGGGTAAAAGAGATCTAGCGTCATTGGCGACCTCGAAGTATTTCAGCCGACCTATCCGAAGAAAGCCATTGCCGTGAACAGGAGCACACTGAGAAGAATCAGCGTCACGGCGAACTCCAGTTTGGGTCGTGTCGCATCGGGGTCGTCGCTGGAGATTGCCGGCCCCTGCTCGCGCTCCGCCCCCCGGCCAAGCCAACGGGCGGGGTTCCGGAACCTCGGCGCCAGCCAGCCAATACCGGCCAGAATTCCGGCGTCGGCCCGGTCGAAGAGTCGGCTTGTCCCATCGACCAGCCATCGACGAACCCAGCCTGCCGGTCGACGATAGAACCAATCGGTGTCCAGTGTCAACGTCGGCTGGCCGGCCAGCTTGGAGCGGAACCACCAGAATCCGAAAAAGGTTGCGGCGAGCAATTGAATGCTCTCCACCAGGTGAGGAAGGGTGTAGGGCCGGTAGCTCGCACCGTAGGGAAGCTCGGCGTACAGCAGCGAAGGAAACACTCCGAAGCCGACGCAAAGAACGGCCAACAGCCCCATGGCCAGGTGCATGTTCAGAGGAGGGCGCGACACGCCCAACTCCGGCCGGCTGCGGCCGTACCAGGTGAAATAGGGAAGCTTGAGGCCGATCGAGAGAAAAGTTCCCACCGATGCCAGCAGCAGAAGCAGGTAGGCAGCCTGGTAACGGGAATCGAGGGCGGCGCTGACCACCATTGACTTGCTGATAAAGCCATTGAAGAGCGGAAAGCCTGAAATGGAGAAGGCGCCCACCATGTAGAGCCACAGGGTCAGCGGCATCCTGCCGGCCAGTCCCCCCAGCTCGGTGAGCCGGCTCCTGCCGGTCGCCTGCAGGACCATTCCGGCGCCCATGAACAGCAGAGCCTTGTAGAGGATATGGCTGAAGGCGTGGGCAACGGCGCCGTCAAGAGCCAGCGGCGTGCCGATTCCGACTCCCGCAACCATGTACCCCACCTGGCTGATGATGTGGTAGGCAAGGATCTCGCGGATGTTGTTGGCCAGGACGGCGAATATGACCCCGTAGAGGGCCATGATGACTCCCAGGGCAATCAGTATCTCCCAACCCGGAGCCACCCGGACAAGCAGGTACACCGCCGACTTGGTGGTGAATGCGCTCAGGAAGACCGCACCGGTCACGGTGGCCTTGGGATAGGCGTCGGCCAGCCAGGCGTGGAGCGGAGGAATGGCGGCGTTGACGGCGACGCCCCCCAGGATCAGCCAGGAGGACAACCGACCGGCCTCCAGCAATTGAAGGGCAATGCCCCCGGTGGCCTGCACCTGAGCCAGGATCCCGGCCAGCAACAGGCTGCCTCCAAAGAGGTGGACCAGCAGATAGCGCAGCCCCACCCCGGATCCCGTCCCCTGCCGGGACCAGATCAGAACCGTCGATGACACGGCGGTGAGTTCCCAGAAGAGGAAGAGGGTCAGCCAATCCCCGGAGAAGACCAGGCCCAGTGCGCTGCCGGCATAGAGCAAGGCGGAGACCTGTTGGCGAACATCCTTCAGGTGAAGGGCGAAAAGGCCCCCGGCGAAGCCAATCAGCGAAAAAACGATGCCGAAGACCCGGCTTAATCGGTCCACTTGCAGGATCGACAAACGGTATTCCAGGAACTCGACGGAGAAGCTGTGATCGGCCGACAGGTTCCAGCAAACCCAGAGGGCGGCCAAGGGAAAGAGCGGAAGAACCTTCCCTCTGACCGTAGGGGAAACCAGCGGCACGACCACTGCCCCCAGCAGCACCAGGAAAGCAGGATGCAGGATCAGTTCACTCGCCATCGTAGTAGTGCTCATCCTTCTGCAGCCACTTCCGTCCCAGCAGCTTGGACCCGACAATGATCCCGATACAGCCGAGGAAGCCGAGCCATCCGTAAAGGCCGGGAATATGCACCCACCAGAAAGAAGCCTCCGAGTGGTGATGGCCAGCCACCCGTTCCAGAACCAGGGAAGCGATCATGACCACCGCCAGCGATATCCAGTGCCACTGTTTCATGGGTTTGAGGCCTCCAAGATTTGGGCGGCAATCCGTTGCGCCAGAGTGAAGAAGCGAAAGAACAGGTCCGGCATCAGGCCCAGCAATACCGACAAACCGGCAGCCAGAATCAAGGGGACTACCATCCAGGCGGACGCCTCCCCCATGGACCTGAAGTTTTCGGACTGTTTGAAGAAAGCCCGGTAGACGATGGGCACGAAGTACCCGGCATTGAGCAAACCGCTGATCAGGAGAATCGCCACAACCGCGACGCTGCCTCCTTCCAGGGCCCCCAGTCCGAGGTACCATTTGCTGACAAAGCCATTGACCGGAGGAACCCCTGCAAGGCCCAGCGAGGCCAGGGCAAAAGCCCCCATGGTCCAGGGCATGGCCCGGCCAATGCCATCCAGTTCACTGATTTTTTCCTTGTGGGCATTCACGTAAATGGCGCCGGCACAGAAAAACAGGACGATCTTCATGGTGGCGTGGTTGGCAATGTGCAGCAGCCCGCCCATAAAACCGCTCGGAGAGAGAAGCCCGGCCCCCAAGACCACGTATGAGAGGTGGCCAACGGTGGAGTAGGCCAAGCGCCGTTTCAGATTGTCCTCCGCAAAGGCCAGACAGGAGGCCAGCAGAACAGTGCTGCCGGCGAGCCAGAGCATCACCTCATTGAGTCCGAATCGACTGAGCGTCTCCGGACCGAAGACGAAGCCCGCCACTCGAACCACTCCAAAAACCCCCGATTTTACGACGGCCACGGCGTGAAGCAAGGCGCTGACCGGGGTGGGAGCCGCCATGGCCGCGGGCAACCAGGCGTGCAGGGGCATGATGGCTGCCTTCACCCCCACTCCTGCCAGAAACATCCCGAACAATATCTTGACCTCAACCGGTGACAGGTCTTGCAAGGCTCGCAGACCGCCCGCCTGAAATTCCAGGGTGCCCGTCAACTGCAGCGTGGCGGCCATGGCGGCCACCAGCACCACCCCGGCCGTCAGGGTGAAGGCCAGGTACTTGCGGCCGGCCGCGACGGCTTCGGGGGTCTGCTTGTGAATCACCAACGGATAGGTGGCAATGGTCAGGACTTCGAAAAATATGATGAAGGTCAGCAGGTTGGCGGCGAAGGCCACGCCCAGAGTCGCAGAAAGGCAGAGGGCAAAGCTGGCGAAGTAGCGGGTCTGGTGCTTTTCCTTGAGGCCCCGGACGTATCCGATGGAGTAGAACGAAGTCAATATCCAGAGACCGGAAGCGATCAGGGCGAAGAAAACCCCGAACGGGTCGGCCCGCAAGGTCAGGTCGATTCCGGGTGAGATCTGAAACAGTCGGGTCTCCGCCACGCGGTCCGCCAACGCCGAGGGGAGAAGCGAAAGCACCAGCGCAAACTTGGCGCCGGCGGCCAGCAGCGTCCAGAATTCCCTCAGGTTGGGACGGCGCGAGCTGATCGCGATCAAGGGCACGCTTGCCGCGGAAACCAGGATGGCCAGCAGCGGCACGGCCGATGGATAGGTGGACAAGTCATTCATCAACGGTTGGCTCTCGAGCGAAACATTCCCCCCGGGATCAGAACTCTTGCTACAGGCCCGCCGGAATCATG
>JAPPFQ010000548.1 GCA_028875135.1 Acidobacteriota bacterium | reverse complement strand
AGCGGCACGCAACGGCAGTGCATGCGGGCGGGACGCCCGCGCTCCCGGGTGGGCCCTCCTCCCATCGCTCTTGCTCCTCGAGGGTGTGTGCGCCGAATTGCCGGGCCCATGCCGTTCCCCCCGGCAGGGTGGACAGGTGCTACATCGCAGGGAAACTGAGCGGCACGCTACGGCAGTGCATGCGGGCGGGACGCCCGCACTCCCGGGTGACGTCTGCCTTGACTTGACTCCCCGGCGGGGACGTGAAATCCTTGCCAACCCCAAGGCAATCGACCGGGGTGAATGCGCCCGGCGCCACCAGGAGGCGAATCGCATGATGGAACGCAGGCAGTTCCTGGCGTTGCTGGCCGCCGCCCCGGCGCTAGGCAAGATTCCCGTGCGGGAGGCCGGCCGCGTGGAGACCGTCTTCAAGAGCCCCGGGCCCTACCCCAACGGCCTGCAAGCCACCGACGAGGGCCTGTGGATCATCGATGGGGAAGACGCCCGCGCCCACCTCGTCAGCTATCGCGACGGAACGGTGCTGCGGGGCTTCGATACCGAGGCCGTCCACCCCAGTGGAATCACCTTCGACGGGACGGCTATCTGGGTGGCGTCGACCTACAGCCGGGAGATCATCCGCGCCGACGCCTCCAGCGGCAAGACCCTTGCCAAGCACTTCACACCGGGCGCCGGCGTGATCTACAGAATGCCCTCCGATCCGCCCGGTCGCCGAAGCCCGTTGGCCCCTCCCCCGGAGCCTGCAGGCGCAACCCCTGCCCCTGCTCAGCCCCGCCCGGCGACCGGCGCTCACGGCCTGGAGTGGCGGGAGGGCAAGCTGTGGGCAGCGGTGCCGCCGTCCCGAATGATCTACCGCATCGACCCCGAAAGC
Source organism: Acidobacteriota bacterium (assembly GCA_028875135.1). Taxonomy (GTDB): domain Bacteria; phylum Acidobacteriota; class Terriglobia; order Versatilivoradales; family Versatilivoraceae; genus Versatilivorator. The sequence continues at coordinate 18,079 of JAPPFQ010000548.1, read as the reverse complement.
TGGATCGTCGAGCAGCGCTTCCCCACCATCGGCAACCGCCCCCACGGCATCGGCTGGGAAGGCTCCTACCTCTGGTGCACCGACACCAACCTCAACGCCTTCTACAAGCACGATCCCAAGTCCGGCGAGATCCTCCAGAAGATCCAGCTCGCCGACGACGACCCCCTGCCCCACGGAATGACCATCCGCGACGGCGTCCTCTGGTACTGCGACGACGTCGGCATCGTGTGCCGGTTGAAGCTCTGATCGACACTTATCCCCCCAGAGCAAATCTCTACAGATCGCTCCCCCCTCAAAGCGGAGTGAATTGTCCGGTGATGATTGGGAGTGGCTTGGGCATCCCGACCGCTCGGCTGCAGGGCTCAACTCAGGACGCCGGAAGCCCCTATGGCTTCTGCCCGACCGCCTCTCCCCAGGCAATGGCGGAGACGGCGCCCGGGGAATCCTTCCATTGGTCCAGCAGGCGGCGCCAGTTGTCGAACTTCTCCTGAGTTGCCAGCCCGTGCTTGATGGCGGCATCGACGACTTTTGGCGCGAAGAACCAACTGACGGAAAAGCCGTGGTAGAAGGCAACGTCCTCGGGCGTGCCGAAGTATTCGAAGGAAGCGCTTCCATGGATCACCGAGAACCCGGCTTCGAGAAACCTTCTCGGCAGCTCCTTGCCCATCTCCGGATGGGACCCATTGGCCTCGAGCAGCTTCGAAAAGGTCACCCAGGCATCGGCCAGGGCCTCGAATGCAGGTTCGGAAAAGGACGAGGAACCGATCATTTCGCGGGCCGAGATGAAACCTCCCGGCTTCAATACCCGCTTCACTTCGGCCAGGACGGCATCGGTGTCGGAAACGTGCATGAGGAGTGCGTGACAATGGGCGGCGTCGAACGAACCGTCTTCATAGGGAAGCCGGGTCGCGTCGCCTGTCCGGAAGAACGCGTTTCGATGTCCGCCCGCGGAAGCGGCAGCCCGGGCTATCTCGATCTGCGACTCTTCCATGTCGATGCCCTGCACCTCTCCGGGGTCTACCGCCTTCGCCAACCCCAACGAGATCGTTCCCGGACCGCACCCCAGATCGAGAACGCGCATTCCGGGCTCGAGGTGGGCCAACAGGTGGGCGGCGTTGGTCTCGGCATTGCGGCGGTCGAGCAACTGCAGGAACTCGTCGCTGTAACCCATGGTGTAGGACGAATCGGCGGAATCCGGGTTCCGGCTACTGTTCATTGACTGTTCCCTCCTGGTCCTTTGCAACAACCGCTTCCGCGGTCAAAGCCGGCTGATAACGGAGAAACGATACTCACGCCGCGAAACCGCTCCTACTCCACTATGCCCGAAATGCGGGCCAACTGCACCACCGAGAGCGCGGCGATCACCAGGACCACCAGCACCCCGAGCGCATTGGTCAGGCGGGTGTTGCGGAAGCGCCCCATGATCTCGGTCCGGTTGGCGATGACCAGCAGCAGCACCAGCACCACCGGCAGGAAAAGGGCGTTGGCCGCCTGCGCCAGCACGATCACCCGATAGGGCGAACCGCCGGCGAACACGCCGAACAACACACCGGTAACCAGCACGAACCCGCCCAGCAGCCGCAGGCGGGCGCTCCGCAGGTCGGGCGGCCAGCCGAAGGCGCCCGAGACGGCGTAGGCGGCAGCCAGCGGAGCGGTGATCGACGAGGTCAGCCCGGCGGCGAACAGGCCGGCAGCGAACAGCACCGGCGCCGCCGGACCGAGAAGCGGCTCCAGGCGTTGGCCGACGGTGGCGGCGCTCACCTCCACCCCCAGGCCCTGCAGGGGGATGGCTGTGATCAGCACCGAGGCGGTGACCAGTCCCCCAAGGGTTACCGAGACGAAGGTATCCAGCCGCGCCTCCTTTACGTTGGCGTCCTTGCGCCCGGCGTCCGGCCACTGCTCCAGAGCCGTGCTCGCGTGCAGAAACAGGTTGTAGGAGACAACCGTGGTGCCGATCAGCGCCAGCACGATCAGCAGCGAGCCCGGCGGCACGCTCGGCACCAGCGCGCCCGCGGCCAACTCCCCCAGGCTCGGGGCGGTCATGACGGCGACCACGCAGAAGGTGACGCCCATCACCACCACCAGAGCCACCAGCACGTTCTGAATGGTCTTGTACCTGCCGGTCAGCAGCAGCCCGCCGGCCACAACCCCCAGCAAGAGTATGGCGACACCCGGGTCCAGCCCGGTCAGCGCGTTGAAACCGAGCGAGGCGCCCAGCAGGTTGCCGGCCTGGAAGGCTGCGTTGCCCAGCAGGATCGTCACCGCGATCAGCAGGATGACCGCGCCTTTGAGCAGCGGCGAGGCGATGCCGGCCCGGATCGACTCGGCCAGGCCCTGGCCCCCGGCGATGCCCACCCGGGCCGCCATGTCCTGCAGGACGATGGTGGCCGCCACCGAAAAAACGATGGTCCACAGCAGGGCGGCGCCGTAGCCTGCCCCGGCCGTGCTGGCGGTCACGATGGTGCCCGGGCCAATGAACGCGGCCGATACCAGCAGCCCCGGTCCGAGTCGGAATCTGGTCATGGGAGAGATCTTGAGGGACTGGCCAAGAGCCGGCGAGTGGCGGTTTCCAAGGGCGTGCTTCTGATTCGCCGCGGCCGGTAGATTACCACGATTGGAGGTTGCCTGGGCGGGTCGCCGGTTAACCAGGGAGTACCGCAATACTTGCCCGCCAATGCGCCCCACCAGCACATGGGGCGCACAGGCGCGCAAAAAGGACGGAGGTTCGTCAGGCCCGCCGGTTCAGGAAAGGGTCGGGCCTTGATCGTGAGACGGTAAAACGGGCTGAGGCGCCGTTGCTTGTGAATCGGACTTGGCGCCGGTACGCCAAGCGTTTCAGTTCCCCGATTGCTGCATGTCGTCCATCGGCGCCGGCGATTCCAGGTAGTAGCCCGCCCCGATCAGCACCGGTACTCCGAAGGACACCACCCTCTTGACGAAGGTCACCTTGCGCTGCCACTGGTTGGTGGCGGGATTCCGGTTCCAGTAATAGAGGAAGCTCTCACCGAAGGCATCGGCCACCCCCAGGATATTGCGCCCCGCGAAACTGCCGACGTAATCGGAGGACAACTCGGAGCCGATCAAGGGGTTGGCCGGCGAGCCTGTAAAAAGGGTGTAGCCGTAGGTGTCCAGGCCGAACAGGTAGATGGAGCCGCTCTTCCAGCGGGGATCGTTGGCCAGGCTGACCGAGGCGAAGTACCCCATGGAATCCAGCTCCATGGCGGCGCAGCGGACAAGCTCCTGGAGCCTCGCCTCGGAGGGATAGGAGTCGAGCATGGTGGAATTGACCTCGTCGCTCCGGCAACTGCCGGGCAGGTCGCGGCGATAGATCCCCGCCCCAATGGCGGCCGACGTCCCGTTCCAATCGATGGCCTTGAAGTAGGAGGCCTTGGGCTCGGCTCTGCCGGTGGCGGGATTGGTGAAGGAGTAGTAGACCCATCCCTCGCCGAAGTTGGTCGCCACCCGATAGAACTCCAGGATCAGGTCGGAGCCGAAGTCGTCCGTCAGAACCCCCCAAGGCACCCCTTCCAGCGAAGGATCAGGTGGGAAGACGATGGCACGGGAGGCTCCTGGCACATCCGTCATTTCGTCGACGAAGACATAGGTGGGGCCGCTCTTCCAGCGCTCGTCCTCGTTGAAGGCCCTGCGAGCCTCCTCGAAGCCGACTTCCCCGACGAACTCGTAGGCGCATTGGACAAAGGCCTGGACGTCCTCGGTGGTGCGCACGGCGCTGGCCACGATGGTGCGGTCCTCGCAGGTATCGTGGGAAGCCAGGGCCGGCGAGACGAGGATGGTCCCCAGGCAAATCAGAATTGAAAGGAGTTTGATTTTCATAGTGCGGTTAGTCTACCGAAACGATGCGAAGTCACGCAACCGATATTTCACTGATTTTTCACCAATTATCGGGGACTGGGCCAGGGCCCGAGTGCTGCAAGACGGCATGGTCGGAGGTGGTTTTTAACTGGTTTTTGACCGGTCTTCGTCTGACCCCTCTGCAGGAGGCGACAGCGGTAGTCGGAACCGCCGAATCCAGTGGCTACGGCCATGTTCCACTTTTACTGGAGAATCTTGCGCGGCAAACACCTACTCAGCAACAGGCTGCTCCAGAGCATTTTTCAGTACCGGGAGATCGTCCTGAATTGTGAGCCACACAAACTCAAGATCGAGCTGATAGTAGTCGTGGACAGCTCGGTCACGAAACCCCGCGATTTGTTTCCAGGGAAGGGGAATACGCTGCTTGAATACCGTCGAGAATCGCTTGGACAATGCACCAATCACGGCAAGCTGCATGATGACCGCGCTCTGAACGACTTCACTGGATAGAAATGCGCTTTTGTCAAGGCCCGCAACAAAACGCTCAATCTTTGCTCACGCGTCCACGATCTGCCGCCGGTAGACGTCATCGGACTTCTTCATAAACGGTTTGGAGTTCCTTGAGAGCGAAGAGCTTCACGTGGGGATTCAGACTGTTTCTGGTGACGAGATCGACTCTGCATCCAAGTGCGGTTTCGAGTTCGTCGTTCAGCGCAAAAAATTTGAGCAGACTGATCGGTTGTTTGAGATCGACGAGGACATCAACGTCACTCCCCGGCGTGCTCTCACTACGGGCGACAGATCCGAAGACTCCGGCGTATTGCACGTCATAGCGTTCGAGTATCGGGGATGCTTTCCGCTTGATTTCTCTGAGAGTCATGGTTTCAGTGTACGACGGCTGACAGGGGTTGACAAGATTCTACACTCCCGTCGGACAGTACAGTCTCCCATCGATTTGGTGTTTTCTTTCTGTGGGCAAACCCATAGTCGAGTCTCAGGGTTCAGTTGGGCGCCGGCTTCAAGTGGAAAGTCCACTCCCCGCATTCTTGGCCCGTGGTCGGGCGTGTGAGAGAATGGGTCGGGAATGGTTGGAGGAAGCCTGCGACATACGGTTGGCTGTCCGGTCTTGTGAAGCGAATCAGAGAGGAAACCGCGTTGCCAGTGATCCTCAAGCGGTTGGGAACGATAACGGTCCTGCTGCTTATAAATTTAGCGGTCGATGCGCGAGCTCAGTCGGAAGTACAACCGGAAGCTCAGTCGGCAAAGCAGCCCCCGGCCCAGTCCCGGGAGCAGTCGCCGGCCTCGCCGGAAGAGCAGTCCGCAACTCAGTCGGAAGAAGAATTCTCAGAGCAACCCTCAGCCCAGTCGACAACTCAGGGCGAAGAACGGCCGCCGGCTCCTTCGGCAACGCAGTCCGGAGCTGAGCCGGAGGATCAACCGTCAGCACAGTCGACAAAGCAGCCGCGGGAACGATCGCCGGACCAGTCGGGAGAGCCATCGCCGACTCAGTCCGGAGAGCGGTCAGAAGCGGAGCCGAAAGCCCCGCCTGCAAGACTGCCGCCGGCTGATGCCTACCGATTGACCGTGACCATTCACGGCGCGTTCGGCCTTTGCAACAACGATGAATTCGGGTCGGAGGAATTGTATGTCGTGGTGAAGCGCCTGGACCTGGACCTGCAGGACCGGATCGACGATATCGAGCGCGAAGCGCAACAGATTACCGGACGGGGTTCCTGGCGCTATGCGCAGCAGCGGGTGGATTCCTTGCGGAAACAGGACTTCAACAGCAAGAGTGATCCTCTTTCCGAGGCCGAAGTGGAGTCATTGGCAAGGTTGCGCGACATGAATCCAACTGAGCGCACCCGCGACCAGGATCGAGAGCTCAGGCTGCTCCTGGCCAGAGTGCCAATCTCGACAGCCGACGCTTCGGTGCTGGCTCGGATGCGGGAGTTGGAGAGCCAGCGGCGCAGGCTCCTTCGCCGGGTTGAAATGCGCTCCAGCGCGAACCAACCGGGCTCCCTGCGCGTCTATCCCGACGACGAACTCCAGGTCGTCCTGATGGAGGACGATCCCTTCTTTGACGACACCTGCTTCGGTTCGACAGTCCTGCTCGATCCATCCGCCCTGACCACGCCCTCGCTGGAAATCAAAAAGGAGGACAACACCTTGTTGACGCTCAACTTCAGGCCGCTCAGCAGGTGAAGCTCGTTCGTATTCCGCCCCCCGGGGATGCTCCGGGTACTCCAGGTTTGGAGCACGTGCCTGGAGGCTGTCAAGAGTTCCGTTGCACCCCTCTCCGTCTACCCCGCTCATGCCTGATGAGTTCGACAACCTCCTGCGAATCGATGTTCGCACTGACACAGGGAACGTCAAGGGGCGAGACAGGTAGCCGCTCCGGCACCAGAGAATAAGTTCTGCCATCTCTTCGACGGATTAACACTTTACCCGTTGACTCGGCCTTGTCGAGCACGCTGGAAAGCTTCCGTCTTGCTTCCGAGTATGAATAGATATCCACGCTTGATCTCCAGAATGTCAATCTATGTGCCGAGTCGTTCGGCAGCGTGGCTCAGTGGCCGGTCCAACGGCAGCAGGCACGCCAGCTATGCCGGCGGGGGACTCCAGATGGTCGCTCCGATGTAGCGTTCCGGGCCTGTCGCCTCGTCCGTGAAGTAGTACACGGCAACCACCTTGCCGTCCGGCCTCTGAACAGCCCTCACGTAACCGACATCCCAACTGTTCCCGCCGTCGCGGAGCGTGACGGGGTCGCTCCAGGTCCTTCCCCCGTCGCCGCTGAGCACGGCGCGAATGCTGTAGGGCTCGGCCCGGTAGCCGTAGAGCAGGCAGATCCGTCCGTCCTGCAGTTGCATCATGGCGGGTGGGTTGCCTACCCCCGCGTCGGGCACCGCCTCGTTCAGGTACTCCCAACCGGCTCCGTTGTCGGTTGACAGGTAGGTCCCGATCCACCTCCGGGTCGCCTCTCGCACGCGAACGGTCACGAGAATGTCCGTTTCGGAAAGCCGAAGCGAGGCCGGCATGATGGAGAACCCTTCGGGCTCCGGACCGATCCAGGAAACCAGATTCCAGGTTTTTCCGGAGTCGGTGGTGCGCACGCAAAGAGGCCTCCCCTCCCTTCCGTTGGCCTTTGCGGCCGTGATGAAAAGTGTGCAGGTCCGCTTGTCGTCGATGATGTAGTCGGTGCGGGGGGCAATCCCGGGCGAGTCGAAGCTGGGCAGGCGGAAGGGGCCGTCCCAGGTGTGTCCCCTGTCATAGGAATAGAAGATGCGCCCGATCCCGGCGTGAATGCTGTTGGTGCGAACGGTCAGGGCGAAGTCGGGGTGTGTAAAGTCGATGCCACCCTCGCTATCCTTCAGCGGCGGGATGGTTACACCCGGACGGGTGACACCGTGCAGGTAACCGCCCTCTGTCAGCAAGTACCCCCTCGCCCCCGGGTCCTCTATCGACCAGGTCTCGCCCCCATCGAGGCTCCGGGCCAACATCGGAATCTCCGGCTTCTCGCGATCGATGTGGTGATTCTGCCCCTGGTCCTTGTAGTAGCCCATCCCGAAACCGACCAGGATTTCGTTCCCCCAGCTCCAGATGCCGTGATTGGCCGGCCACCCGCCGAACATGCCCTTCTCGAAGTAGACCTTGACCTGCCTGGGATCGTCAGCCGTCACCTGCTTCCGGCCGGACGGATTCGCCTCATCCGATGTGGTGCAGCCGACCATTCCGACCGCCAGCAGCCATATGACAAGAAAGACTCTCAATTTCATTCGATCCCCCACGTCTCAACAGACAGCGACCCGCGTTCGAACCCTGGAGGACTCCCGATGCCGGCCACACCCGTCATGAGATGAACGAAAGCATCATATCGCAGCAGAGTGGAAGCCGAAGGGTTCCGGCACACGCGCCCGGTGAAAATCATACGGTGGGCAGTCTGAATCCGGCCTCTTCCAACGATGCTGACCTCGAGCCAGGTTGAACCTTACGGCAATGCGAGTGATCACTTCAACCGGCACGCCATTGAGCAGGGTGGGTTTGTAGCGCCACTGCCTGACAGCTTCCAGAGCGCGCTCGATCAACAAGGGATGACCGCTGATTACCCGCAGGTTTTTCACCGAACCCTGCCGGCCGATGATCGCTTCCAGAATCACCGTTCCCTGGATGCGGGCCTGTATCGCCGGCGCCGGGTAACGGGGACGCACCTGTCGAATGAGTATGGCGTGCTGCACGTTTCCACCCACGCGCACCCGTTGAGGGGGCTGGGCCTGCGCAGGTGCCGGCGGGAGTGGAAGAGGATCCATGGAAGCCGGATCCCCACCGATGACTCCATCAACGATGCCGCCGGGCACGCCACCAGGAATTCCTCCTGGAACACCCCCCGGAATACCCGCGATGAGCGACTCGGGCGGCGGAGCTTCATCCATGCCGATGAGGATCTCCCTGGGGATTTCCACCGGAGCCTGGAAGGCATCCTCAACAACCGTCCTCGGCGTTCTCCTGGCCGTTGTCTCCGGCGGGGGCGCGGGAGGAGGCGCAGGCGGAAGGCGAGGCGTCACCAGAAAGCTCAGCCGCTGAATCGACCCCGACACGGCTTCGGGAAAGAGTAGAGGCAGGATAATCGCTGAAACGATCAGCACCACGTGAACGATGACCGAAACCATCAGAGTGATTGATTTCTTCGCCGCCGCGGCGGCCTCTCCCGAATCAATAGACCTGTAATACATGGTCAACCCCCTGTTCAAGTGCGTGCCGGAAGAAACATCGAACTTTTTCCAACCAAGGACGCCATCTCTTGTCCTCTCCCACTTTGGACACCATGGCCCCCACCAAAGTTCCCGAATTGAACCGTGAGCCCCAAGGCTTCCTGGGATCCGCTCCGTCGCGAAGGGGGCGGCCTTCCGGTGATCGAAGCGTTCGCCAGGCAGTGGCTCGGAATCAACTCGAATGGGAGAAAATAGGGGACGTTGTTGAATTACTGAAGTAACTTTCCCAGTCGCTGCCGGGTTGCGGACACTGTGAACATTGAAGATCGGGGCAGCCGCCTGCCACTGGCCTGACTATTCTTACGGGTCGCCGTGTGGAGTGTAGTGGATCGGCGGGAGAAACCTTCCGTCGTTGGACTGATTGTCGACTGTGACCGCCCAAAGGTAGGCGGCGCAGGCAGAGGTCTCGCAGGTCCAGGAAACAAAACCGTTCTCAACCCGCGCACTGATCGATTTCTGTGCCCAACTGTATGCGGGAACGTTGAACTCAATCGTTTGCACGATATTGCCGCCGGCATCGCCCACGTGCGCAAGGATAGTGCTCGTGTCAGGCCATTCATTGAAAAGGCCCACATTGACCCGCTGCATCTCATTAACGGTAATTCCCGGATTGACAACGACCAGCCCAGGTATGGCACGACTGCCGAAAAAGACCGCATTTGAACCGTCACCGTCAATGACCACAGTCGAATATCTGCCATTGGGCGAGTCCGTGTAGACCTCGGCCGTTATCGAGTATTCATGATCGTCCGAACCACCCGGGGGATCGAACCAACTGTCGAATTCCACGGCTCCGGCTCCCCGGTAATTGAAGACGTCCTCGAGGAAGTTGTCCCAGACCAGGTACTGTTCCCGTTCAATCGCGATCGACCGGACAGCGACCGCACCATTAGGTCCATATAGTTTCGCGGAAATCAAATAGCTGAAAAGGGTCGGATTGTAGATTACGACTCGCGTCTTGAAATGCGCGCCGAACCTGCCCGGTGAATTGGCCATGGCCGGTACTGTCCAAATGGGATAAGGTGTCCTGAATACGAGTTTCCGTTGATCCCTGTCTGGAGTGGGGGTGTCCGACAATGCAGGCACCCAGAAAAGAAACAACAAAGCGGACCAAGGCAGAAGCTTCCTCATGGCGCATCTCCTTTGTGATCGGAACGTTACAGATCAACTTACGAGACAAATCCCGATGAGTCCACAGCAAAAGATTGGGGACGTTGCTGAATAGCTGGAACTACTTTCCCAGTTTTCTATTCCTGTACCGCCCCCGATTCCCCGGACAGATACCATGCGCCTATTGATCCTTGGAACGACGTTCTACGTAGCTAAGCGCGGCGCGAGCGAGCAGGCCTGACCGTGTTTCTCCTTCTCGGGCCGCCGCCTTGTCCACGATCGCCAGAACGCGGGCGGGCACCGTGATGTTGATTCGCTTGGACTTGCTCATCAGCTTGGAGGGATCGACGTTGACGAGTGCCCAAATCCCGGACTTGTAATCGTCACTCGCCTGGTGTGTTTCCAGCGATTGCTTGGCCGGTATGGCTTCCCCATCCATGAGGAGTCCCTCCAGGTGGCAGGCAATAGCCTCCTGGGCCGCCTCGACGGCTTCCTCAAGCGTATCTCCCGCCGAAAAACAGCCAGGCAGGTCTGGTACGCTAACCCCGTAAGCACTGTCGACATCCTTGTGGATTACAATCGGGTATCGCATCTCAGCGGTCCTCCCATTTCCAATTGGCTTGTCGGTAGATGTTGCGCAGAGTGCCGATGGGGATCTCCTTACTGGGGTGCTTCACAGTAACCCGTCCGGACTTTTCAGGGTGGACGAACTGGTGATGGCTTCCGCGCACGTTCCGGGACACCCAACCATCCCGCTTCAGTCTCCGAATAACCTCTGCGCTTCTCATTGTATGTATTATACACACTATCTCACTCCAAAACCCTCACAGAGTGTGCTGGCGCGCTTGGCAGCCCCAGAGACAGATTCAAGAGCCAAGTCGCAGTGTTCCAGGCGTTTTCAAGGTGCGTGTGATCAGGGCATTCCCCAAAAAGACCTTCTGAAACAACCCAAGTAATTGAAAGCAGAGGAGTAAAAAGAATGGACAAGTGGAAGGGGTGGAATTCTGGGGAAAATGGGGAATGTTGTGAAAACGTCCCCTATTGATGGACGGCTTTGGGTGGGAAGTTGGTGGAGGCGGCGAGCAAAAGATAGGGGACGTTGCTGAACTACTGGAATAACTGTCTCAGTTTCTTATTCCTGACTCATTTTTCGCTGGACCCATTCCTGGGGGAAGGCGGGCGCTGGCCAAAGGAGGCCTTGTTGATCTCCAGCGCTCGCCGCATCAGCGGTTCCGCCTCCCCTATCCGGTTGGTGGCCCGCAGCAACTGCGCCAGGTTGTTCAAATCTATCGCCACGGTCGGGTGGTGCTCGCCGAAGGAGGCCTCGTCGATCTTCAGCGCTCGCCGCATCAGCGGCTCCGCTTCCCCCATCCGGTGGGTGGCCTGTAGCAGCAGCGCCAGGTTGTTCAAACATGTCGCCACGGTCGGGTGGTGCTCACCGAGGGAAGCCTCGTCGATCTTCAGCGCTCGCCGCATCAGCGATTCCGCCTCTTGCATCCGGTTGGTGGCCTTCAGCAGCAGCGCCAGGTTGTTCAAACGAATCGCCACGGTTGGGTGGTGCTCGCCGAAGGAGGACTCGTCAATCTCCAGCGCTCGCCGCATCAGCGATTCCGCCTCCTGCATCCGGTCGGTGGCCTTCAGCAACAGCGCCAAGTTGTTCAAACCCGTCGCCACGGTTGGGTGGTGCTCACCGAAGAAAGCCCCGTCGATCTCCAGCGCTCGCCGCATCAGCGGCTCCGCCTCCTCCATCCGATTGGTGGCCTGCAGCAGGTGCGCCAGGTTGTTCAAACATGTCGCCACGGTCGGGTGGTGCTCGCCGAAGGAAGCCTTGCTGATCTCCAGCGCTCTCCTCATCAGCGGCTCCGCCGCCCCCGTCCGATTGGTGGCCTGCAGCAGGTGCGCCAGGTTGTTCAAACATGTCTCCACGGTCGGGTGGTGCTCGCCGAAGGAAGCCTTGCTGATCTCCAGCGCTCTCCTCATCAGCGGTTCCGCCTCCTCCATCCGGTTGGTTTCCTGCAACAGTTGGGCCAAATTGTTCAAACATGTCGCCACGGTCGGGTGGTGCTCGCCGAAGGAGGCCTTGCTGATCTCCAGCGCCCGCCGCATCAGCGGCTCCGCCTCCCCCATCCGGTTGGTGGCCTGCAGCAGTTGCGCCAGGTTGTTCGAAGCTATTGCGACAAACTTCGTATTTCCGTGTACCTTGGCCTCAGCGAGCGCTTTGCGTTGCTGAGCTTCACAATCATCCCATCGTGCGAGAGCCACCAGTTCCGCCGCAATTTTCAGGCGCTGCAAGATCCGTTTTTCCGGATCGTCCATGCTCTCCAGCGTATCGCGGAGAAAGTCCAGCCTGGTCTCGGAAAACATGCGCAACGTCAATCCCTCTCCCATTTCGATGAGCCGATCGGCGAATTTCTCAAAATCGCCACTTCGGTGCAGTTCCCAACAGGCAATCATTTCCTCGACTTCGGCAAGATAATCGGGGGCGGATCGATTACTCGTAACAATGCGGGCAATCGATCGACTCACCCCATCGCCAGCCAGCGGTGCAGCTTCGAGGACGTAGCTCGCCACTTGCTCGGCATCTCCACGGCGAGCAAAGATCCTCGCCATGTCGAACTTAGCGGTGGCTCTCTCGTTTTCGTCGCCAACTTCACTAAGGTAATCGAGGGTCTTTTCGGCATCGACACTGCCTTCTGCGACAAGTTTCTCGCGCAAAACGCGGCGCTTCTCTTCGCGGGCATCGATGCTTGGGTAAAAGAGGTTGAAGAACTCAAGCAAAAACGGCAGGCGTTTGCGCGCGCCGCGGGAGAGATTCATCGCGAGCCAGATATCGAAGAACCCTTCACGAATCGTGTAGAGGCGCGAGCGTTTGTCCTGCGGGTGCCGGCTGGCGCGCAGGTAGTGGGCATCCGTGAGACGCTTGAGCAGCGACGAAGTCTCCTGCTGGCTCATGCGCATTCGCGCGGCGATTGCGGCCGGTGTTTTCTCCTGGTCGCGCATGCTCGCCAGGCATTCCAGCAGCGCGCGTTGGCCGGGAGGCAGATCGTTGAGCCGATCCTGATAGAACGGCGATATCCGGTCGAGCAGCAGGTGGAACTGATCCTGGACCTTGGTGACCGACTCGTGGGCGATCAACTCGTAGAGCATCATGATCAACCGGGGATTTCCGCCCGTCATCCGGTAAAGCGCCTGCAAGCGGGAACGCATGTCCGTAAAGGTTGCGAGGATATCGTCGCGGCTTTCCCATTCGAGGTTGCGCCGGATCAGTTCAACAGTTTCCTCAAAACTCAGGTTCTCGAGGATCTGAATGTCAAAGAAATCGTAAAACGGCTGTCCAACATCGGTGATGGCGTCGAAGTGTAGCGGCGAGGTGGCCAACAGCAGGCAGCCGTTGTCGGCCATGAAGAACTTGCGCAACGAGGCGAGTTCGTTTCTGTCGCGAATTTGCCGCGTAAATATCTCGCCCAGGTTCTCGAGCACAATGAGCAGTGTGCGATTACGCCGGCGATTCTGTTCGCGAATTGCGGGCACCAGGGTGTCGACCACCCGGGCGTCGTCTTCCTCGGTCTGTACCTTGGAGAACAGCTCCGCCCATAGCGGCTCGTCATCGACGGCATCTTTCAGGATCTCGCACAGACCGATAAGAAAATCGGCGAAGGACAGTGTTCGATTCGATTCCTCCGGAAACCGGACAACTACGTAACTCGCGCTGAGCGTTTCATCCGATTTAACCGTGTCTTCAATACAGTCGAGCAGATGGGTCTTTCCGATTCCGCGCGGCCCGATAAACAGAAGATGGTGTTTCGATTTCCTTCCAACGGAACCACGCAAGGATTCGACGGAATTTTCGAGGACATGTTCCCGCGCAACGCTGGTGTGGCGCAGGCGCTCAGGACTGGTTACCCCTGAGCGATACAGGCCGATCTTTGCGTTGATGGTGGGCTCAGGCATAGTATTTCCTCCACCACGATTTCAGCACACCGCTGGCAAAGTCGTAGATTCCCTCTTCGACTTCGACGATGTAGAAATCGTTCTCCAGGTCGAGCATTATCTGGTTGAACAGTTGCTTGCGCTCATGCGACGGGAGCTCGATGCCGCTGCCCACCAACAAGCGGTCGGTTTCTTGCAACAGAGCTGCACGGCCCAGCCCGGACTTGCAGACACTGATCTGCCCCAACAAGGCATAGGCAATCGAGCGTTTGGGGTCCGTATAGTATTGCCTGATTCGCGAATAGTAGTGTTGCAGCCGCGTGCGCGCACCGGGACCAACAATCAACGCTTCGAAGACGGCATCGACATCCGACGCGACGATTTTACGTTGCTCCCTTTTCCACAATCTGTAGAGATCCTGGGTCGCCATCTGCATGAAAAGCGGAATAGGACGACCCAGGCGAGAGACCAGCCGCTGTGGAACATCCTCTTCGTATGGGACGTCTCGCCCACCCAACATTTCCGTCACAAATGCCCTGATGTCACCGTCAGTGAGTGGAGGCAGGGGGATGTCTTCAAGGTCGTTGATGAGGTCCACCTGTCCCAGCGCGTCAAGTGTGCCTGCCAGATTGACCGAGCCGCCAACCAGCCAACGGATCGAATCTCTTGCGGGTGCCGGATTCAACCGCTGTGTTCGAAACCAGGCGAGAAACTCACTTAGCAACGCCGCATCCTTCCGGGACAAGTTGAGCAGCATGTCGGGCAGCTCGTCGATGATGAAAAGAATCGGCACGCCGGTGTTGCGGGCCTGTTTGAGAAACCTGTCGCCATGCTGCCGCCAGTTCTGGCGCCAACTGGGATCACTTTGGCGCAGTGCGAGTTTGAAGCCACCCACACCGATCTCCCCGACCGTTCCCAATGCGCCACTCACAAGTTTCCAGCCTGCGGCAAGTTGGTCCCGTACGAAAACGGGATGCGCATCTATGGAATGCGTCGAGCAGCCCCTGGAAGAAATCGGCTGGATGGGTCAAGTCCTGGACGTTGATCAAAACCGTCGAGAAACCGTTCCTGGGATGGTCACGCAGGTGATCCATGACGCTGGTTTTCCCCGTTCGTCGGGCCGCCGTGAGCACGAGATGCCTGGTGCGCAGTGTTTCCCAAAGCTCCCCGACAAACTCCTCGCGAAATCGCAAGTCCACCGGGTCAACGGGAGCCCCGGTATAAAATTCAGGAGTTCCGCTCATTTATATGTCCAATTTGTTGTATAACATAAATGTCGTGCACTCGAAGTATACAACAATTTTGATTTAATTTAATATTTTTGAGGTCAACGCTCCCAGTTTCGCGATGAAGGGTACCGCCAAATTGCTGCATAAATTACCTTTAGGTTCCGACTTGGCAGGAGAACCGCAAGCGGTTGTTGTTACCTCCCTCTCAACGGATTGAAAGAAACGCCAGACAGAGTAATTCCACCAATTCGACAACGTCCCCTATTGAAACACTGGAGACTTGGCTCGAATGGGAGCAGAATCAGGGCCGAGGAGAGAATATGGGAACAGGGCTATTCCCGCGGGAGTGTCGTAGAGGCCCTTGGCGTATGAACAGAAAACACGACTTGATCCTATTGGATCTGGACGGAACGATCAGCGATCCGATCAGTGGCATTGCCAGGTCGATCAACTATGCCTTGGCGGCACTGGACTTTGAGGAAGTCTCCGAGGGTAGGGTAGCGAAATTCATCGGCCATCCAATCGACGAGACGCTGGCAGCATTGTCTGAAAGTGAATCAAGCAATCTCGTCAATCAGCTTGTTGCGAAGTACAGAGAGCGGTTCGCCGCCATCGGATATTCAGAGAACTCTCTTTATCCCGGAGTACGCGAAGCTTTGATTGACCTGCACGACAAGAAAGTTCCCTTGGCCATTTGTACGTCCAAGCGTTCTGACTATGCCCGGAAAATACTGCGGATATTTGAACTCGACGGTCTGTTTCGATTTGTCAACGGAGGAGACGTTGGAACCACAAAACAGGAACAGATTGCACAGATGCTGGTCAAGGGACAGATCACCGAGAACACAATGATGATTGGTGACAGGTCTATTGATCTCGCAGCCGCCCACGCCGGCGGGCTCACGTCTGCAGGAGTGCTCTGGGGCTACGGCTCTCGCGAGGAGCTGGAAAGGGAAAACCCATCCCGACTTTTTGAATCTCCTGAAGAATGGCACATCCTCGAGGAGCTGACAAAACAAGGATCCGGACATAGGGGACGTTATTGAGTTCCTGGAATAACTTTCTCAGTTTCTTATTCCCGACTGAACAAAACAGCGAAGCAGATGACTTCCCGAGCGCTTCGGCCCACCCGCAGGCACTGATACCGCGATTCATCCTTAAACGGTATCCGAATCGGTGCACCAAGCAATTCCTCCACTGTATCCAGGATTTTCTTCCGTTTTAACCTTCCTCCCCAGCCGTCGACAGAATCGCCAGATAAAGCAGTTCCACGAGTTCAACAACGTCCCCTATCGATCCGGCGAGGAAGAGTCTGCTTCAGTCAATCCTGCGGATCGGAACCCAGGCCGTTTTTGTCACCGTGTCTGACACAGCAATTAACTGCCAAGTTTTCCCGCTGCACCTATCCAGGAGAAACCTGTTGTTTCTGATTTCAAAGCAACCAGGACGTTCCGAGTCCCATGCCGGTTCGTTGTCCAATTCCCTTTGTGATCCTTCCCAACCCCGGACGTCAACCAGACCGGCAACTGTCAACAGACAAATGAGCAACAGACCGATGACTACTGTGCGTTGATTCATCGTTACACCTCCTGTCGAAGGCCTATGCCTCTGTGTTGTTTTTCTCCCTTTGCCTCCACGCCCTTGGATCATGGGTTTTGGCATGACCCCACAACCCGCGCCGGGCCAACCGTGCCTCGCGCTCGATGTCTTTGTACTGGTCTCCGTATGCGGAGATGGCGTATCCGTTTCGCACGAGCCATGCCCCAACGTCCTTACCGTCGCAGGTTACGCTACCCAAAACGCGACCATACTTGTCGTACCCCTCAACCGCGACTTGAACGTACTTGCCGGCGATCGCTTGGATCAGTGCACTCTTGACTCGCTTTCCGTGATTGAACCAGTAGCCGTGTTGGTGTTTCGCCACTTGGCCCCACTCGGGTGCATCGAGCCCAGTAAAGCGTATGGCGTACCCAGAAACCATTATCCCGTCGCCGTCAGTCACATAGGCCTTTCCGGTAATTGTTGCCCTACCGGTAATTGTTCGCCTGAGACTCTTTTTCGCGCGGTAGCGTCTCTTGTTCTTTCTCTTGAAGGACTTGAAGTGTCGGAGCCGTGGCGGACGGAATAGACGGAATAGAACCCTGAAGAGTTTGTAGATAAAGAGAGCGGCAAGCAGGAGGACAAGAACTTCCATTGCTACCCAAATATTTGTGAGCTTTGCGGGCAGGCTGGACTGTACCGCCCCCTATTTCTTGGACAGATAACACGCACCTATTGATCTTTGGAATGACGTTCCACGTAGCTAAGCGCGGCGCGAGCGAGCAGGCCTGACCGCGTTTCCCCTTCTCGGGCTTCCGCCTTGTCCACGATCGCCAGAACGCGGTCGGGCACCGTGATGTTGATGCGCTTGGTCTTGCTCAACAGCTTGGAGAGATCAACGTTGACGAGTGCCCAAATCCCGGACTTGTAATCATCACTCACCTGGTGTGTTTCCTGCGATTCCTTGGCAGGTATGGGTTCTCCATCCATGAGGAGCCCCTCCAGATGGCAGGCAATAGCCTCCTGGGCCGACTCAATGGTTTCCTCAGGCGTATCTCCCGCCGAAAAGCAGCCAGGCAGATCTGGCACGCTAACCCCGTATGCACTCTCGACATCCTTGTGGATCACAATCGGGTATTGCATCTCAGCGGTCCTTCCATTTCCAATTGGCTTGTCGGTAGATGTTGCGCAGCGTGCCGATGGAGATCTCCTTACTGGGGTGCTCCCAGTGACCCGACCGGACTCTTCAGGGTGGACGAACGGACCGGAAATAGGGGACGTTGTTGAATACCCGGAATTACCGGGACTGGCGATTCTGCAAACGCTTGGCGATAACGGAACTGGAGCCACCTGCCTGGTGGAGGACCGACGCCTGAGCCCGGTTCGAACTCCTGAAAGCAAAGACGTTCCGGTATTTCAACAACGTCCCCTGCTTTTCACTGTCAGGCAATGATGTCGTGCACGACGTTGCCGTAGACATCGGTCAGGCGGAAGTCGCGGCTATTGTGGCGGTAGGTGAGCCGCTTGTGATCCAGGCCCAACAGGTGGAGGATGGTGGCGTGAAGGTCGTGATGGGAGACGCGATCCTTGACAGCGTGCATGCCGAGCTCGTCGGTCGCGCCGTGCGTGATCCCCGGCTTGACGCCGCCGCCCGCCATCCACATGGAGAAGCCGTAGTGGTGATGGCCGCGG
>JAPPFQ010000543.1 GCA_028875135.1 Acidobacteriota bacterium | reverse complement strand
TCGCTCCTAGAATCCGGCGCCGTTGCGCTCCGAAATATGGCAACCCTATTTCTGAGACAGAACACCAGGAACGAAGGAATGGCTAAGCGGTACCGGGTGTGCACCACCGAGGAACTGCAACCGGGAGAGCGCAAGATCGTGGATGCCGGCGGGCGATCCATCGGCGTCTTCAACGTCGCGGGGAGCTACCACGCGCTGCTCAACCTCTGTCCCCACCAGAGGGGCCCCCTCTGTCTGGGGCAAGTGACCGGCACCATGCTTCCCTCCCCGGTCGGGGAGTTCCGCTACGGCCTCGAGGGCCGGATCATCCGCTGCCCCTGGCACGGGTGGGAGTTCGATCTGACAACCGGCAAGTCGGTGGTCAAGCCGGACCGGGTGAAGCTGAAGGTCTATCCGGTTACGGTGGAACCCGCCCGTCCGGGGTCTCGGGCGGAGAATGAGCCCAGGGTGGAGACCTTCCCGGTGACGGTGGAACGCCAATGGATCGTTCTGCACGTCTGACAGGCGGTCTTCACACCAGCGTCTTCAGGTAGGTAATGCCCTGCCGGACCGATTCGTCGTACTCCTCGGCGCTGATCACGCCCGACCCGTGGTCCTGCAGGAACTTCAGCATGTCGGCGGAAACCTCTCCCGACCCGGCCTCCTTCCGGACTCCCAGGGGGGTTCGATCGACGGGATTCACAAACTCCTGGGTGAGATACGAGTCATACCCCACCTCGCGCAGGGTCCGGATCACCGCTTTCCAGTCGTAGCTTCCCTGTCCCGGTGGCCGCCGGTTGTTATCGGCCACGTGGAAGTCGATCAGGCGCGGGCCCACGTTGCGTATGGCCTGCAGGGGATCGACTTCCTCGATATTCATGTGGAAGGCATCCAGGGCCACACCCACTTCCGGGCCCACCTCGTCGGCCAACGCCAGGGCCTGGTCGTGGCGGTTGATGAAGTGGGTCTCGAATCGGTTCAGGGCCTCGACGCCGACGCGAATATCGCGCGCGGCCGCATATTCGGCAATCTGACGGACCCCTTCGATCCCCCATTCCCACTCCTGGTCCGGACCGGCCACCCGTGCGAGCCGGTTGCACTCGCTGGGAAAGATCACGAAAATCGACCCGCCAAGCTCATGCACCATGCGCACGCAGGCCTGCATGTACTTCACCGTATCGGCCCGAACCGATGCCTCCTCGGATACCAGGTCCCGCCCCGGCATCATGATGCTGTGTGAGCCCCAGCAAGCCAACTGGTACTTTTCCAGCAATCGGGCGACCTGGCTTGTATCATATTGGGTCGGTTCTCCACTGATCTCGATCCCGTCGTAACCGAGGCGGTGGAGGCGTTCGATGGTGGTTTCTATGGGTTCCTGGCGCATCCAGTTGTGCATGGCGAATTTCATGGCAGGGTTCCTTTCGCAAACGGGTTAGCCGGAACTGCATTATCTCAATAGCGGACGGCCGCCCGCAAGGAACACTCCCGGCAGGAGTGCGCGCGGGGGCCGTTTCCGACCCTCGACATCGGATTCTTCCCGTGAGCAACCATCAACCCTCCATTGTGGTGGTGGGCGCCGGGTTCGCCGGAGCGGCCACGGCCTTTCACCTGACCCGCATGGGCATGGAACGGGTCACCATCCTGGAGCAGGAGGACGTTGCCGGGATGCATGCCTCGGGAAGAAATGCAGCCATGGTGCGCCAGGTGGTGCCCCATGAATCCATTGCCGCCCTGGCCCGGGGGGGAGCAGCCTTCCTTCGCCACTTGCCCCCGGATTGGCCGCTCGAAACCCGCTTCGAACAGAATGGCTCCTTCCTGCTGGCCACGGCCGGGGATTCAGCCAGGCTGAAGCAGCACGGGGAGCGCAGCCGCGAACGGGGGGCGCCGGCTGAGTGGTGGCCCATCGAACGCATTGTGGAGGCCGTGCCGATCCTGGAGGGTTCTCCGGCCGAAGGAGGCTTGTGGTGTCCCACCGACGGCGTGGTCGACATCCACAGCCTGCTGCACGGTTATCTGAAGGCGGCGGCCTCGGCCGGAGCACGGTTGAGAACTTCAAGCCCGCTGCGCCGGGTTGTGGTCCGCCAAGGCAGGGTTTGCGCCGTCCAAACCGGATCCGAAGAAATAACAGCCGATATCGTGGTCAACGCGGCCGGGGCTTGGGCCCGACAGATCGGTCAGTTGGCCGGGGCCTCCCCGATGCCACTGGTCCCCTACCGCCGCCATCTGTTCGTGACCAAGCCGCTTGACTGGGTGAAGCCTCAATGGCCCATTGTCTGGGACCTCAGCCAGGACCTCTACTTTCGACCCGAATCGGGAGGCCTTCTGCTCTGCCCGTGCGACGAAGCAGCTCAAGAACCCGGGCCGGCGGCCGACGATCCGGCAGCCCTGCAGATGCTGGCCGACAAGGTGACCCGCTGCTACCCCCGGCTGTCCGACCTGCCCATCCGGCGATCCTGGGCCGGGCTCAGAACCCTGGCTCCCGACGGTCGATTGGTGGTGGGATGGGATGCTTCGGTGGAGGGGTTCTTCTGGCTGGCCGGGCTGGCGGGGCACGGTGTGGCCGCCAGCTACTCGGTGGGGCTTCTGGCCGCCAGCCTGGTCGTGCAGGAGTCTCCCGGCGCAGCCCCCGCCGAGTTATCTCCGGGCCGGTTCCTCTGAGGGGCGGAGGAGCCGTGCCCGTCATTCCTGAGGCTACCTCAAGTCGAGGCTGACCTTCACCACCTCCGAGTTCTCGGTGACGGTGAACTTCGAGCGCTCCCATTTGGGAGGGCCGAACCTGATGGGCGGGTTGTTGGATATTCCCCAGGGCTCCTTCGGCAGACCCAGCCAGTTGTAGGTCATGAATCCGTCCCCGTCGAAGTCCTGCAGCACCTGAACCGCGTAATCGCCCGGGGCCACATCCTTGAAGGTGAACTGAACCGACTCGCCCAGCGACTTGACGATGCCTTTCTTCAAGGGCGTCTTCAACTTCTTCCGCAGCAGAAACTGTGCCTTGTTGACCAGCGCAATGTGCACCCGGCCCTTTCCGGGCCTGACCTTGTTGATGGTGACAGCCACGCCGGAGGCCGCAAGCAAGGGACTCGCACTGGACAAAACAAGCGGGGCAAAGACCACTGAAACGAGCATGAAGCGCCTCGCGACTCTCGACCGGCCACTCATCATTCTCCGCTCTCCTCTATCCACTCTTCACTCTCCACTCTCCAACGCCGCGGCGTGGCGGCCCGCCTTGGGATCGCCGGCCACCAGGACCGTTCCCTCCTCGGGGTCCACCTGAAGCATGACCGGACTGGCCACCCGCTCCACGAACTGCAGGCGGTGACCGCGGCCCTTGAGATCGTCGGCGACCGCCTTGTCGGTGCCCTCGTAGAGGCTCAGGCTTCCCAATTGGGGATCAGGCTGGCTGAAGGATCCGGTGTGGTGAGCGGTGGCGAAGCGTGGCGCTGTGACGGCCCGAGCCGGCTCCATCCCGAACTCGATGGCGTCCAGCAGCAGTTGCAGGCTCACCTGGTCCTGATGATCGCCCCCGGCCACGCTGATGGCGATGACCGGCTTGCCCTGCTTGAGAACGATGGTGGGCGTCAATGTAATACGGGGCCGTTTGCCGGGAGCCACCACGTTGGGATGGCCCTCCCAGGTATTCAGGCTGACCAGGCGGGTCCCGTGGGTGACTCCAGTACTACCACCTTCATCCACTACGCTGCCCCAGCCGCTGGGGGTGGCCGCCACCACGTTGCCCCAGCGGTCGGCCACCACGCAGGTGGTGGTATCGCTGGACTCGCCGGCACTGCGCGGCGCCCGCTTGCTGGCCACCTGGATCGGACGCATGCCGTAAGGATCTCCCGGGCGGACCTCGAGCGAGGCCTTGGCGAGGTCGATCAGCGGACGGCGCAAAAGGGTGTAGGGATCCGACAGGAGGCTGTCCAGGGGCACTTCCACAAAGCGTGGGTCGCCGTAGTAGCGATCACGATCGGCCAGCGCCAGCTTCATGGCCTCGGTGACGACATGAATGTAGTCGGCGGAGAGGTGCCCCATTTGCCGCAGGTCGTATCCCTCCAGCAATCTCAGGGTTTGAGAGAGATAGGGTCCCTGGGTCCAGACCCCGGCTTTGCAGACGGTATATCCGCGATAGTCGACGGTGACCGGCTCTTCCACCCAGGTCCGGTGGGCAGCCAGATCCTCCTTCCGCAGCAGGCCGCCATGCTTCCGGTACCAGGCATCCAGCTCTTCGGCAATGTCTCCCCGGTAGAAGCGGTCGGATACGGCGCGCAGCCCCTGCATCCGCCCGCCCTCAGCCTGGTTCTCGGCCTCGATCAGGCGCCGCAACGTTCCGGCCAGCTTCGGGTGCCAGGATTCCTCGCCGGCGTCCAGGATCTCCAGCACGGGCCGGGCGGCCTGGGCAAACGTTCGGGTGCCGTAGCGCTCCAGCGCGGTCACGCACAAGTCGATGACCGCCGGGACCGCCGCAGCCTGGAGGTTGTTGGGGTCCCCTCCCTCCGGGATCCCGCCGATCTTGCTGAAATGCTCCAGCGTCGCCAGCTTGGGGGCCGCTCCCTGACCCGAGAGCACCTCCACGGCTTCACGCCTGGTGTCGTAGATGAGAAACGGGACCTCTCCACCGATGCAATATTGCCCGTAGTCGGTCACGCTGAGCGCCAGGATGACAGACACCGCGGCATCTGCGGCGTTGCCGCCCTCACGCAGAATCTCGATCCCGGCGGCCACGGCGCGGCTGTCGCCGGCGGCCACCGCCCCAACCCTACCCGAAGCGTTCCAGCTCATTTCAGTATCCGGTGGTTCTTCCGATCCTTTCGGAAAACAGGCGACGGCCAACGCCAGGGCGACGCCCACCAAGCCAATCCATCCCAACTTCATCAGGACCTCCCTGTGAACCCGGCGGCGCCATGAGCTCGCGGGAACCGCTGCTCCAAGCACGCGCTCACGGACTCGGCCAGGGAAATTGAGCTAGATTTTTATCACAACTGCGGCCGATAGCAAATGGTCCGACCGGTATTGCGGCAGGGCCCGGCGCGGCCGGCAGTCCGGGGAGCCGTCGCCTGGCAGGGGCCCGACCTGTGTCAGGGCGAACGCAGGCAGTTCGGCCGGGAAGCAAACCGCGGGGCTGCCCCGAATTGAGTGGGCCCAAGCCCGGCCGCAAAGGTGTACAATGCGGCCATCTTCAGCGAAAGGAGAATCGCCATGAGCCACAAGGGGCTCCCGACCGCAGCACTGATTGCCACCGTCATAGTTCTGGCTTCCTGCAGCCAGGTACAGCTTCCCCAATCGAACCATTCCTTTCCCGAGGGCCTGTGGCCCCAGTGGCGGGGACCTGACAGAACCGGTTTATCCACCGAATCCGGATTGCTGCGGGAGTGGCCGGCCGGCGGCCCCGCTCTGGTCTGGTCCACTTCCGACCTGGGAGAAGGCTACGGCACCGTCTCCATTCAGGGAGGCCGGATCTTCGTCCAGGGCACCCGCGAAAACGACAGCACCCTGTTTTGCCTCGAGGAAAGCAGCGGCCGGACCCTTTGGACAAAATCCCTGGGGGATCGATTGGACCATGGCCGCGGACCCGGTCCCCGGGGAACTCCCACCATTCACGAGGACCGCATTTACGTGCTGACCGAAAACGGCGACCTGGCCTGCCTGCAGGCCGACGACGGCCGGACGCTGTGGCACCGCAACATCCTCAAGGATTTCAAGGGCGAGAATCCCAAGTGGCACATCAGCGAGTCGCCTTTGGTGGACGGCGAGCGGCTGATCGTGATGCCCGGCGGGGAGCGGGCCAGCCTGGTGGCTCTGAACAAGGATACCGGAGAAACCATCTGGACCAGCAAGGAGCTCAGCGACCGGGCCGGCTACTCCTCCGGCGTGGTGGCTGAAGTCCAGGGCATTCGCACCCTGCTGGCCTTTACCGCAGCCGCGGCCGTGGGACTGAGGGCCGAGGACGGCCAACTGTTGTGGCGCTACCAGCCGGTGGCCAACCGCACGGCCAACGTCACCACCCCGATCGTCTACCGGGACCAGGCTTTCTTCAGTTCCGACTACGGCACCGGATGCGCCCTGCTTCAACTCAAGGCCGACAATGGGTCCATGGAAGCCGAGGAGGTCTACTTCAACCGCGACATGAGAAACCACCACGGAGGGGTCGTCCTGGTCGACGGCTATCTCTACGGGTTCTCGGGCGCCATCCTCACCTGCATGGAATTCGAAACCGGCAAGGTGATGTGGAAGGACCGCAGCGTGGGCAAGGGATCGCTCACCTATGCCGACGGTCACCTCTACCTGTTCAGCGAAAAGAACGTGGTGGGCCTGGCCGAAGCCACAACCGAAGGGTACCGGGAGAAGGGCCGCTTCGAAGTGGCCGACCAGGGATGGCCCACTTGGGCCCACCCGGTAGTCAGCGGCGGCAGACTCTACATCCGCAACCAGGGCGTCCTCAACTGCTACGACATCCGCGCAAGCAGGAACGGCGAGGCAGCGCCCAGCCTGGAGTACTGAGGGCCTTTTTTGAAACCACCGAGGGTTATCCACAAGGGCTGAACAAAGGAGTGATCCACGAAGGGCCACCAAGTGTGACGGCTCTGCCGCATCGGCAGGAACGTGGCCGGCAACCCGGCGCGCGCCCTTGAGGGGCAGGAGTGATGGAGGAGGCGCCCCCGGGAGCGCGGGCGTCCCGCCCGCATGCGCTCCCGTTGCGTCCCGCTCAGTTTCCCTGCGATGTGGCACCCGGCCACCCCGCCGGCGAGTACGGCAAGGGCTGGGCCGAAGCAGAGTCCTGGCGGCGTTGCCGGTCGAGCCCGTCGAGGAGATGGGCGAGGCTGTGCCAAGACTTGTGCGGGCGGGACGCCCGCGCTCCCGGGGGGCTTCATTCCATGACGTCGATGCACTAAAGGAGGTCCATCGGTCTTTGTGTTGATTCGTGGCTCGTCTTGGTACAACCATCGGCAGTTTCTTCCTCCAATGATCTGCCCGGCAGGGCGGGGGCGTCACTTGCCTGTAGTAGCTATTAATGTGTTTCAGAGACTGGTGTGAATTGCATAGTGCATGATCGGACTTACCCGTCTACTGTCCGGATTTGTCCCGAACGACCCAGAGTCTCGCTAATATCGCTGCGATGCTCTTCTACTAAGGCCGGAGAATCAAACAGACCTTCATCGAATCGTCCCAACCACAGGGAATCCGTTTGACGGTAACCTAAACCGACACCTCAGCAAGTACACCACAGCAAAGCCGCATTCCACTCTGCCAAGTAATCGTCTGTTTGGACCGATTCAGGTCTATTTCGGCGATAAAAACGCATCCACGAAACGGCGAGGGGAAGTCACAGAGGCGCCGCTCAGAGGGTTTTCGACAAGCAGCCGGTCACCGGTGACCAGTTGTGCCTCGGGATGGCTGGCGAGCAACGCCCACAGGTGGTCGTCGCCTTGGACGCTGATCTCGCCGCTGGGGTCAGACTCCGGCCACATGGCGTTGGCGACCAGGTCGGTCAGGAGCCGGTCGATTTCGTCGTCCGTTAGCCCGTGCAGCCGGACGAGACCCGGACGCCGCAACACCGACGAATACTCATTGAGAAGGGCGTCTGACATCAGAAAGAGGAGCCTGCCATCAAGCATGGCCTCCAGGATCAGTGCCGGGGGGCTCTTCGAGTCTGAAACGATCAGGCCCGAAACGATGACGTTGGTATCCACAATACAAGGCTGGAGCGTCATCGGCTCTCTTACGCACTTCCAGGATCTGGCCTTTGGCGCCGATCAGTCCGAAGTCTCTTCGCGAAATCGTCTTGTTTCCTCAACTGCCAGGACCATTGCCTCGTCAGCGGTCAATCCGGACTTCGCTCTCGCCCTGGCAACGATCTCCTTGGCAGTGTCGTAGGGCCGGACACCTCTCAGTTCCAGGCTCTCCTCAATGATTGAACCCATGGAACGATTCTGCCGGGCCGCAGTTTCCTTCAGTGCCCGGTGTGTCCTGTCAGGCAGACTAATGGTCAAGCGAGGCATGGCAGGGTCTCCGATGTAGCGCTTGACACACCATAACACCAATACACCAAAGCGACAACACTATCCGTGAGGTTGAGTTGTGAATGGTTAAGCGCGACCGGTACGGACAAGCTCAACGGTCGCGCGATGACGGAGCGTGGCGGCCAATCGGGCGTCACAGGTAATCAATGGCGCGGGAAGCGATTCTGCGAGAGCCAGGTAGGCCACATCATAGGCGGTTACATTGTAACGAAGTGCCCGGATTCGCGAGAGAAACAAGTCATGGGGTTAGCAAAAAATCGGCTGATCCGCCAAGTCGGTCAGTGCTTGCTTTCCTCGTTGCGGTGTCAGTTCCCCAAATCAGATAATCGGATAGAGACTTGCCTTCCAACGCCGCTCTGGACTTGAGAATCCTGTGAAGGTCATCTGGGACGTTTCGCAACTGAATCATTTTTGGCATGGGGTACACCTCCCCCAACCCATGGAAGTTGATATATACTGTCCTTAAATTTGACCAAATTAGTCATAAGGAGAAAATCCATTGACCAAGTCTCGTCAAGCCAGACAAATTGAACCGGCACCGACTCCGGGCTGGAAGTTGGGAGAGGCCAAGGCAAGGTTTAGTGAGATCGTTCGACTAGCCACGGCTGGGGAACCACAGCGCATTACGGTCCACGGGAAAGATGCCGTGGTCATTGTTGCGGCCGACGCCTTTGAAGCCCTCCGGGCGCGGGAGAACTCGGCCAGCTTACACGAACTCCTTTCCCAGTCCCCTCTGAGTCGCATGAAAATCGAGGCAGAGGGCATTCGGAGCCCCGTCCGTGAGGTTGAATTATGAACGGGTGGCTGCTCGACACCAACGTCGTTTCCGAACTCCGAAAGAATCGGCCCGACAGTCGTGTCAAAGCTTGGTCGGATGCACAAGCAGCAGATGGCCTGTTCCTGAGCAGCGTCACTTTGGCCGAGATTCGCTATGGAATCGAAAGACAGCCAGACCCCAAGTTTCGCAACGAGCTTGCACGTTGGCTCGACCACCGGCTACGGCCGTGGTTTGCTGGGCGTATCCTGCCGGTGGACGAGGAAGTGATTCTGGAATGGCGTCGGATGGTGGCGCGGGGTCGAGAACGTTCGATCACCTTCAGCCAGCCTGACCTCTTCATCGCAGCCACCGCCTACGCGCACTCTCTCGTCGTCTGCACCCGAAACGCAGAAGACTTTCGCAAGACGGACGTCCCGGTCTTCAATCCGTGGACGGCGTGATTTGCGGCGACCTGTGCCAATAGGGAGGGACCAGAACGTTACGCACCTCCACCCACCAGAGCCCCTCAGCGGTCCCGCCAATCTCCGCTACTGGCTCCAAGACTGCGTCGGCTGACGCCGATGGTTCATCGCAGACCATTCACACCAGGGCAACGAAACCACCGCTACTGGGGCCTTCATCGCCGGCCTTGGCCGCGCATCTGAAGAATCTCTTCGGTTGTCGCCCACCCGACGCGCTTGCGCAAGTCGCGCAGGGTCGCGGCCGCAGCATTGGCGCTTCGACGGTCGGGCGCTTCCGGCGGTGTCAACCAAGCCACCGGGCGCCCGCCCCTTGTGATGACGATGGTTTCTCCGCGTGTGACTTCATCAAGTAGCGCGGAAAGGTGGGTTTTGACTTTGGAGACGCCGATTTCTCTCATGATTCGTTTCTCCAAACGAGGGCCTCTTGTGGATGCTCAACCTCGCGTAGCAGCCCGCAGGCGCCCCCGGGCCAAGGAGGCCAGGATGCCGGCCACACAGAGAAAGCCGGAAACCAGGAAGGCCACCTGGGTGCTTTTCAGGAACATCGGATACTGCTCGGGGGTGATCTGCACTCTACCGATATAAACGGCGAAAATCAGGGTGGCGATGCCCATGCTCAGCATCTGCCCGGTCAATCGCATGGTCCCCAGGGTGCCGGAAGCCACTCCGAAATACTTCTTGTCCACCGAGCTCATGACGGCATTGGTGTTGGGCGAGGAAAACAGGGCGAACCCGATTCCAAGAAGGACCAGGTTGGCGATGACCATCCCGACGCCGGTGCGGCCGTCGATCAGGACCAGCAGGAACAATCCCAGGGCCGTCAGGGCCATTCCGATGGAGGCCACCATCCTGGGCTCGATGCGGTCGGAAAGCCTTCCGGCATAAGGCGAGAAGACAGCCATAACGATCGGTTGGGCGATCAGGATGATGCCGGCGTTCTGGGCCCCGTAGCCCGGTATGTACTGCAGGTAGAGGCTCAGCAGGAATCCCACCGAAAAGGTGGCGCTGTAGTGAATCAGGGCGGCCAGGTTGGAGTAGGCAAAGACGGTGCTGGTTTGGAACAACTTGATATTCATCAGGGGACTGTCGACCCTGAGCTCCCATCCCACAAACAGGATCAAACCGGCGGCGCCGGCCAGGGCCAGCCAGCCTCCCAGCGCCTGGGGCAGCAGGGAGAGCCCGTAGACCACCCCCATCAGTGAAACGGTGTAGATCAGAGATCCCACCCAGTCGAAGCTTTCCCCTCTGGCGTCGGCCCACTCCCCCTTGAGCTTGGCGGCGATCAGGGAAACGATCAGCAGTCCGATGGGGACGTGCACCAGGAATACCGACCGCCAGCCGAACTGTTCGGTCAGAAACCCGCCGATGGAAGGACCGAAGCTCAGTCCCAGGTAGACGGCCCCCACGCTGAAACCCAACACCTTGCCCCGCTCCTCCTGCGGGTAGACCGAGGTCAGGATGGCGATCCCGGTGCTGAAGATCATGGCTCCCCCCAGCCCCTGGAGCCCCCGGAACAGGATCAGCGTCAACCCCGAAGGGGCAACGGCCGAAAGGAAGGAAGCCAGGGTGTAGATGGCGATACCCCAGGCAAAGACGCGTTTGCGGCCATGGATATCAGCCAGCCTCCCGAAGGGCAGGAGAAACATGGCGGCCGCCAGCAGAAACGAGGTGGCCACCCAGCTCAGCGAGACCGCGTCCATGCCGAAATGCTCACCGATGGTCGGTATGGCGATATTCACCGAAGAGCCCATGAAGGGGATGAAGAAGGCGGCCAGGGTGGCGATGAACAGGGCGACTTTTTGATCGGGGGTCTTGTTCAAGATGTCTCTGAGGGGGCCAGGCCCGGTTGGGAAGGCTGCCTGCTTACTGCTGCAGACTCGGGCGCGCAGTGGCCTGTGCCCACCCGGCTCCCATTCTAAAGGCAACTTCGGATTGCTGCCGGGGAAATTGCAGGTGGGACCAGCCCCTCCAACCCCTACCGGGCGGACCCTTCGAGAGAAGAAGTAGTTGATGGTCATCGTATTGAAATGAAGACGATCCAAGATTGAACTCCCATAGACACGAAGAACGACGGACCTGCTTCAATGACCAACGGCGCCCGTATGTGTCAATGGGCATCGAAAATGGCAGGGCCCGACCGCTGCCCCACGGAGGGAGCGGGGCGACCGGACTGGGGCACCCCACCCGGGAGCGCCATCGCAGGGAAACTGAGCGGCACGCGACGGAACAGCATGCGGGCGAGACGCCCGCGCTCCCGGGGGGGCGCCAGGACTCTGCTTCGGCCGGGCACATGGCGTTCCCGCCGGCAGGGTGCCGGGAGCGCCATCGCAGGGAAACTGAGCGGAACGCGACGGAACAGCATGCGGGCGAGACGCCCGCGCTCCCGGGGGGGCTCCTCTTTCCATCACTCTTGCTACTCAATGGGGTGCGCGCCGGATTGCCGGTCCGCAGCCCTGCCGATGCGGCGGATCCGTCACGCTGTACGCGCCGCCCCTGCGCCCCGGCAGCCCAGTGATGGCGGGTGTCGTCCGGGACCTGTGCTAGACTGTGGTTCCATGACCGTTGCCGATGCAGTTGCCCGCATTCTGATTCTCGAGGGCGTGGATGTCCTCTTCGCCTACCCTCTGAACTTCCTCATCGAATCGGCCTCCAAGGCAGGCATCCGGCCCGTCATCGTGCGTCAGGAAAGAACCGGCCTGCACATGGCCGACGCCTTCAGCCGGATGCACAGCGGCGAACGGATCGGCGTCTTCTGCATGCAGAACGGGCCCGGAGCCGAAAACGCCTTTGGCGGCGTGGCCCAGGCCTACTCGGAGTCGGCCCCCATCATTGTCCTGCCGATGGGCCATCCCCGGGAATGGGCCCAGGTGCAGCCCAACTTCAATTCCTCCCTCAACTACCGCCAGGTGACCAAGTCCTGCGAGCAAGTCACGCTTCCGGCTCACCTGTCGGCGACGCTTCGCCGCGCCTTCACCCAGGTCAGGAACGGACGCCCGCGTCCGGTTCTGGTGGAGTTCCCCTCCGACCTGCTGTCGGAGGAAGTCCCCGAGTCTTTCTCCTACCAGCCGGCGCCAAGAATCCGATACGGTCCCGACGGACCCTCGGTGACGCGGGCGGCCGAGATGCTGCTCCGGGCCGAACGACCGCTCATCTACGCCGGGCAGGGGATCCACTACGCCAAGGCCTGGCAGGCCTTGCGGGAACTTGCGGAGCTGCTGGAAGCGCCGGTGACCACCAGCCTGGGCGGCAAGAGCGCCTTTCCGGAAAACCACCCGCTCTCCCTGGGTTCGGGTGGACGTTCCACCACCCGGATGGTGCATGAGTTCCTCAACCGGGCCGACCTGGTCTTCGGGGTGGGATGCAGCTTTACCACCACGCCCTTCGGGTTGTCGATGCCGAGCAGCGCCAGGTTCCTGCACGCCACGCTGGACCCTGCCGACATCAACAAGGACGTTGCCGTGGAGCACGGGTTGGTCGGCGACGCCCGCCTGACGCTGGAAGCGCTGATCGATGAAATCAGACCCCGACTGGATCCGGGGGGGCGAGGGCGGGCCGGGGGGATCGCTCAACGGATTCAAGCCATCAGGAAGGAGTGGATGGCTGCCTGGATGCCGAAATTGACCGCCTCCCATCAGCCCCTCTCCCCCTATCGGGTGATCCGGGACCTGATGCGGACGGTGGACGTCGCCAACACCGTCATCACCCACGACTCCGGCAGTCCCAGGGACCAGCTCTCTCCTTTCTGGGAATGCGTCAGCCCCCTGTCCTACATCGGCTGGGGAAAGTCGACCCAACTGGGCTACGGGTTGGGCCTGGCCATGGGAGCCAAGATGGCCCGGCCGGACAAACTGTGCATCAACCTTTGGGGAGACGCCGCCATCGGGTTTACCGGAACCGACCTGGAGACGGCGGTTCGAGAAGAGATCCCCATCCTCTCCATCCTGTTCAACAATTTTTGCATGGCTGCCGAGTTGCAGTTCTATCCCACCGCCAGCGTGAAGCACCGGATTACCGATATTTCAGGAAATTACGCCGAGATGGCCCGATCCCTGGGTTGCTATTCCGAGCGGGTGGAAGAGGTCGAGTCCATTGTTCCCGCCCTCGAGCGAGGAATCCGCCAAACCCGGGAAGGCGTGCCGGTGTTGCTGGAATTCATGACCACCCGGGAAACGGACATGTCGGTCTTTCCCTAGCCCCATCCAGGTCAGGCTGCAATCCCGGCAAACGAGCCTGGCGCCCCAACAGGAGGTCGATGCTTGAATTCTCAGGAGTCTATTGAAGCCATCCCGCTCGGCGGCCTGGGGGAGTTCGGGATGAACATGATGGTGTTCCGCTACGGATCCCAGATGATCGTGGTGGATTCCGGCTTGATGTTTCCCGATGAAGAGCTCCTGGGGATCGACGTCATCGTCCCCGACATCTCATTCCTGATCGACAACGCCTCCCAGGTTCAGGCCATCGTGCTGACCCACGGCCACGAGGATCACATCGGGGCGCTGCCCTTCGTGTTCCCGGCCCTGAGCCACGTTCCCGTTTACGGCACCCGCTACACCCTGGGCCTGGTCTCGGCCAAGCTGGCCGAGCACCAGTTGCTGGACCAGGCCGAGCTTGTCACCGTCGAGGCGGGGCAAACCCGGCAAATGGGCGAGTTCCAGGTGGAGTTCATCCATGTCACCCACAGCGTGGTGGATGCCGTCATGCTGGCGATCACCACTCCGGCGGGGGTGATCCTCCACACGGGGGATTTCAAGATCGACTCTTCGCCGCTGGATGGCCGGGTCACCGACCTTCCGCGAATTGCCGAGTACGGACGCCGGGGGGTGCTGGCCCTGTTCTCCGACAGCACCAACGTGGACCGGCCCGGGATCACTCCCTCGGAAACCGCCGTGATCGAAAAGCTGGACGAGATCTTCAACCACGCACCGGGCAAGGTGATCGTCTCCTGTTTCACTTCCTCCATCCACCGCATCCAGACCGTGTTCAACCTGGCCCAGCGCTACGGGCGCAAGGTGGCCATCGCCGGGCGGAGCATGCTGTCGACGACCAGGGTTGCCCATCAGCTCGGCTACCTGAACATTCCGGACGGACTGCTGGTCAAGATACAGGACGTCAGAAAGATGCCGCCGGAACGAGTGGTCCTGATTCTGACGGGCTGTCAGGGACAACCGTTGGCCGCCTTGCCGCAGATGGCCGTGGATAATTTCAAGAACATAAGAATCGAGCCGAAAGACACCGTGGTGATGTCGGCACGCATCATTCCCGGAAACGAAAAGACCATTTCCCGCATGGTCAACCATCTCTACAAGAGGGGTGCGACCGTCCACTACGACGACGGATCCCAACCTCCCATCCATGTTTCCGGCCACGCCAGCTCCGAGGAGCTCAAGCTGCTGCTGAACCTGGTGCGCCCCAGGCATTTCGTGCCCATCCACGGAGAATACCGCCAGCTCTATCGCCACGCGGAGCTGGCCAGGAACCTGCACGCGGTGGGAGGCACGGTGCTGGTGGCGGAGACGGGCGATCGCATTCAACTGAGCCGGCAGGTGGCCGAGGTCACCGGCAAGGCTCCGGTCGGCCGCATCTTCATCGATGAGGGCAGCCTGGACGAGCTGGAGGAAGTGGTGGTGAGGGACCGCCGCCATCTTTCCGAAGACGGCATTGTGCTTCCCATTCTGGCCATCAACAAGGCCAGCGGTCAGATGGAGACTCAGCCCGAGATCATCACCCGGGGGTTCGTCTTCGTGGACGAAGACGACACTCTCCTGGAAGAGGCCCGCGACCGCGTGCTGGAAACCCTGGAGGATTCCAGCGTTGAAGAGAGGACCGACTGGTCCCTCATCAAGGAGAAGATCCGCACCGACCTGCGCCGCTTCCTGTTCAAGCAGACGGCCAAGCGGCCGCTGGTGCTGCCGGTTATCCTGGAGATTTGACGAGTCGCCCGGCAGCCTCGATTGACGGCGCCCCCAGGTAACTCCATGACCTTGAAGCAGGCCATCGTCCTTGGCGCCGTGCAGGGCCTGACGGAGTTCCTGCCCATCAGCAGTTCCGCCCACTTGATTCTGGTTCCCTGGATAACGGATTGGCCGGACCAGGGACTCACCTTCGACGTGGTTTTGCACGCCGCCACCCTGCTGGCCATTCTCACTTGTTTTTGGAGAGACCTCGCCGGAATCCTGCGGGATAGCCTCCGGCCCTCCGGCGCCCGCTCCCTCGAGCGGCCCGAAGGGCGCCACATGCTTTTGTTCCTGTTCCTGGGAACCGTTCCCGCCGCCATAGCCGGGATGTTGGCTGAACAATGGGTCGCCACCCGGCTTCGAACTGCCGAAATCATTCCTGTTACGCTGATCTTCTTCGCCCTCATGCTCTGGCTGGCGGAACGTCGAGCCACCTTGAAGAAGGGACTGGGGAAAATATCTCTGACGGATGCTCTATGGGTGGGGATGGCCCAGGCGGTGGCCCTGATTCCAGGGACCTCACGTTCCGGCATCACCATAACGGCCGGGCTGTTTCGGGGGATGACGCGGGAGGCAGCCGCCCGGTTCTCCTTCCTGCTTGCGGTTCCCATCCTTGCGGCAGCCGGCCTCAAAAAACTTTTCGAAATCAATCAGTTAGGAATTCCTGAGGGCGAGGCCATGAGTCTGGCGGCCGGCTTTCTCACGGCCCTGATCGTCGGTCACGTCACCATCAAGGTCTTCCTCCGTTTCCTTCAGAAAAAAACGCTTTATGTTTTTGTGCAGTACCGTATCCTTTTGGGTATCGTGATTCTCATCATCCTCCAACGGGGTGGACTGTAGGCATGGGCTTTCTGGCACCCACCGCACATTCTCGTTTCAACGAGGCCGTAGGGCTGATGCTGCTCAGTTTGGCCCTTCTGCTGACATTAAGCCTGGTCTCCTACCATCCGATGGATCCTTCCCTCAACGTGTCGCGCGACCTGCTGGGCCAGGATTCCGTGCACAACTTCATCGGCAAGTATGGATCCATGCTGGCCGATCTGTTGTTGATGTACTTCGGATACGCTGCGTTCCTTTTCCCGGTGATCTTCGCGATTTTCGGCTGGAAATGGCTGCGCTCTCGCGACATCAGCACGCCGGTCACCAAAGTCGTCGGTGTGCTTTGCCTGGCCGGCTCGGGGTGTCTTCTTCTGGCATTGCTGTTTCCTCAGCCTGTGGCGGTGGGGTGGTCGATCCAGGACGGCGCGATCGTAGGCACCGGCGGCACCGCCAAGGCCGGAGGGGTGGTCGGAGACCTGCTGGCGGAATGGTTTCAGGGCCGCTTCAATTGGGCCGGCGCCTGCATCCTGGGCTTCATGATCTTCATGGCCTCGCTCTTTGTCGCCACCCGCTTCTCATTCAGGGCTGGTCTGGACTGGCTGGGAAGACGGCTGCGATTCCTGAGCGCATGGCAGGCTCGATGGAGGAATTGGCGCAAGGCATCGGAAAGGAAACGACAGAAAAAGAGGCTGGAGGCCAGACTGCAGCGAGGAGAGGAGAGGAAGGCCGTCACCACGCAAAAGGTTTCCGAGATCAAGCAGTGGGAATCCGCGGAGGAGGAGCCTTCCCAACCAACGCTGTTCGCCGGCGGCGAGGACTCCGCCGAGGCTGCTCCCGAGGCCTTCAAGAGGAAGACAAAAGCCAGGCCGGGGACACGGAAATCACGGACCGACTTCCCGATGCCCTCCATCGATTTGCTCCAGGCCCCCGGACGGCGAGCCGACGTCGGAGAGGAGGAACTGCTGGAGCGCGCCGGCCAATTGACGGAGAAGTGCAAGGAGTTCGGCGTCCACGGGCAGGTTCTGCATATTCATCCCGGTCCGGTCGTCACCACCTACGAATTCAAGCCGGAAGCCGGAGTCAAGTACAGCCGTATCACCAACCTGGTGGATGATCTGTGCCTGGCTCTCAAGGCAGAGTCCGTGCGCATCAATCGATTGCCGGGAAAATCGACGGTCGGAGTTGAAGTCCCCAACGCCGATCGGGAGCAGATTCTGCTGAGCGAGGTGATCCGGTCCAATGAATTCCAGAAGTCCCCCTCCCGGCTGACCATTGCCCTGGGCAAGGACATTGTCGGAAAAATCGTGGTCGCCGACCTGGCCAAGATGCCTCACCTGCTCATTGCCGGCCAGACCGGCGCCGGCAAGAGCGTGGGGATCAATGCCATGATCCTTTCCATTCTCTACAAGTCCGCGCCGGAAGAAGTGAAGTTCATCATGGTCGATCCCAAGCGCCTGGAGCTGGGTGTCTATGAGGACATTCCCAATCTGCTGACTCCGGTGGTGGTGGAGCCCAAACGGGCTTCCAATGCCTTGAAGTGGGCGACCAGGGAAATGGAGAACCGGTACAAGCTGCTGGCATCGGTGGGCGTTCGCAGCATCGACCAGTTCAACGCCTTTGTGCGGAAGCCCCGCAACATGGAGCTTTTCTCGAAAGACCAGGACGCTGCTCTCACACCTCTGCCCTACATCGTCATCGTGATCGATGAACTGGCCGACCTGATGATGGTGGCCTCGAAGGACGTCGAAGATTCCATCATGCGACTGGCTCAGATGGCCCGGGCGGTGGGCATCCACCTGATCGTGGCCACCCAACGCCCCTCGGTGGACGTGCTCACGGGAATCATCAAGGCCAATTTCCCCTCCCGCATTTCCTTTCGTGTCGCCCAAAAGGTGGACTCGCGCACCATTCTGGACCAGATGGGAGCTCAACAGCTCCTGGGGAAGGGAGACATGCTCTTTATCCCACCCGGAACCTCGAGGATGACCCGGGTCCACGGCGCCCTGGTAACCACCGAGGAGATCAACCGCGTGGTGGAACACCTCAAGACCCGGTCGCAGCCGGTCTACGATCAAAGTGTCGTGGAAGAACGCTCCGAGAAAGCCGACACGGAAGAACTGGAGCGTGAGACGGATGAGCTCTATGACGAGGCGGTCCGCATCGTGGTGGAAATGGGCAAGGCCTCCACCTCCACCCTGCAG
Source organism: Acidobacteriota bacterium (assembly GCA_028875135.1). GTDB lineage: Bacteria > Acidobacteriota > Terriglobia > Versatilivoradales > Versatilivoraceae > Versatilivorator. Next base: position 1,650 of record JAPPFQ010000543.1, on the reverse strand, counting down.
CGCCGTCTCCGCATCGGCTACGGGAGGGCGGCCCGGCTGCTCGACATCATGGAAGAGGACGGCATCGTGGGTCCGCCCGACGGCAGCAAGCCACGAGAGGTGCTGAAGCGCCCGGACTATTTCCGCGAGATGGACGAGTCCCGGGTGGAGTGAAGCCACTCTTTTCCACGGGTCGTCCGGAAATTCCTTTCCTGTCGATCAACCAATCGCCTTCCTCCGCCTGGAAGGCGCGGAGTCTCTTCGCCTGGAGCCTCCTTCCAGCTTCCACAGAACCACCCCGCCCAGAACCACCGCCGCCACGCATCCATACTGCGCCGGCGTGAAGCCCAGGTAACGGGTGTCACCCACCCGGAGCTCGTCCAGGAAGAAGCGAACCGGCCCGTAGAGCAGCAAAAAGAGTCCCAAGTAGAATCCGTCGCGCCTGGGATGTCGGTCCAGCCACTGGAACAAACCTGCCAGAAACAGGGCGTAGAAGAACTCCAGGAGGCCGAGGTCGAAGCGCGGGCCGTCCGGATATTGCACGGCCCACCATCCCAGGGTGGGAATTCCCGGATGGTCGTGGGCCACGGCACAGCCGGCCCGCCCCAGGATCCAGGCAAAGGGGAAAACAAAGGCAACTAGGTCCAGATAAGTCCGAACCTCGGAGGGTTTCAAGCCGGAACGCCGCATCCACCAGAGTCCGACCAGAACCCCCGCCACGATGCCACCCACCGAAGACAGCCCCTCCCACAGCCGAATCAGGACCAGGGGGTCTCGTAGCACGTCCCTCGGATCGGTAAGAGTTACGGCAACCAGGTGGGCTCCCGCCAGACCGCAGGCGACCATCCAGAGGACAAGCCGGGAGGCTGTCTCCCCGTCCAGGCCTCTCCGTTCCGCCCGCCGCACCAGCATCCAGCGACCCAACAGGATCGCGGCCGCTACCAGCATCCCGAAGGCGTGCAGGGTAACCGGACCCAGTCTGATGGCCGGGGCTTCGAAGTAGGGGAACATGGGGAGCCCTTCAGCAGGGTTGCCGACCCCTCGAGAGGTCGGCTCTCGGCGGCCTTCGACGGGCCGGACGACACCCCGGCGGACCTTCCGGGATGGGTTTGGGTTAGACTGACTACTCGCGACTACAGCAACCGTATCTCCTATTAATCTCAATCACAGGAGGAAGCAAGCATGGGCAAGACCGTTTACAATCCCCCGACCCTGTGCCGTCCCTTCGGCATCTTTTCCAACGCGGCCCTGGCGGACCAGGGCCGCACCTGCTACATCTCCGGCCAGGTAGCCATCGATACCGCGGGGAATCCGGTAGGCAAGGGAGACATTCGGCTGCAGACCCGACAGGTTCTTCACAACATTCAGGCCGCCCTGGAACACGTCGGCGGCTCCCTGGAGGACATTGCCTGTATCAACGTCTTCCTGGTGAACATGGAACACCTCCAGGCCGTTCACGAGGTGAGAGCCGAATTCTGGAGTGGGGACTATCCGGCCAGCACCCTGGTGCAGGTGGCGGGCCTGGTTCACCCCGACTATCTCATTGAAATCAACGCCACGGCCATCATTACCTGAAACAAACGCCGGCGCCTGGTGGCTGGAAACCGGTTCCAAGCCACGCAGGGGTCAATGGTTTATTCACATCGATGCACAGGATGCACAGGATTTTTT
>JAPPFQ010000021.1:9744-20372 GCA_028875135.1 Acidobacteriota bacterium | reverse complement strand
ACCTGAAGAATCAAAAGGGGAGCGAGGCGGGGAATTGGCTGATGCTTTCTCTGGAGGGAACCCGAACCAATCGCAGCGCCATCGGGGCCAGGGTCAGCCTGGAGACCGCGGAGGGGAAGCAGATGCGGGAGGTCCGGGGCGGGTCCAGCTACGAGTCCACCCACGACTTCCGGGTCCACTTCGGCCTGGGCCGGCTCGAGACCGTCAGGAAACTGACCGTCCGTTGGACCGATGGAACCACCCAGGACTTCGAGAACCTGGCGACCAACAGGATCTACCGGCTCAAGGAAGGGGGAAAGCTTGAGTTGTCCCGCAAGTAGACAGTCGATCCTTTTGCAAGATTCGTCTTGCAGCGCTGGGGACGTTGTTGAATTACTTGAGTAACTTGTAAAGAGCGGGTAGGTGGCGCTATTGAACAAAAGCAATTCAGGAACTGCCGATCGAAGTTATACCAGTAATTCAACAACGTCCCCTACTCCCCCGAATAATCCTGTGCATCCTGTGCATCGATGTTAATAAACAATCGACTCATCCCTGACGTTGAAACGGTATCCCGCCACCCGACGACGGGTTTGCTTCAGGACAAGCGTTCTTCGGAATTTCGGAACAGGGCCGCGATGCGCAACTCAACTGGCCTATGGTTCATTCGCCGGATCTCTTTACTACTCTGGACAGTCTGCCTCTGCAATGCGGGAGCGGCCGGCGCCGAATCACCCCACTACCTGGAGGCCAGAAAGAGGTATGAAAACAAGGAGTACCTTCTGGCCATGCTGGCCGCGGAAAAGGCCGTGCGCGAGGACGGGGAGAACGCCGGGCACCGTCACCTTTACGGCGCCGTCCTGGCCGAGCTGAAGCAGTTTTCAGATGCCGAAGCCCATCTGCGGAAGGCCGTGGCCCTGGACGGCCAAAACGCGGAATACCTTTACCAATTGGGGCGGGTCCTGCTGGAACAGTCGCATCAATCCGTCATTAGGCGAGGCATGAGCGCCGGGGTAAGGATGTCGCGCAGCGAGGCCGTGAATGCGGAGGGCCTGGCGCTACTGGAGCGCGCCGTCGAGCGGGACGGGGGCCTCCTGGCGGCGCGGGTCCGCCTGGGGCGCGCCTACACCGATCAGAATCGGTTCGTCGAGACGCTGGAGCAGTTCCAGGCCGTGGCCGAGTCCGACCGTCGCTATCCCGAGATCCACTCCTACCTGGCGGTGCTCCACCTGAAGATGGGACGGGTGATCCATGCGATCCAGGCACTTCAGACTGAAGTCGAGTTCTATCCCGACAACGCCATGGCCCGCCTGGACCTGGGAGACCTGCTGCTGCAGTTGGCTCAGCCCAGGGTGGCCCTCCGGCACCTGCTTGCGGCCGAGCAAAAGAGCCCGGAAACCCCCGACCTTCACTATGCGCTGGCCAAGACCTACCGGGCGCTGGACCAACCCGGGAAAGCCCTGGCCTCGGCCCGCAAGTGCGTCGACCTGGCGCCCGAGGCGCTCGCTCCCCGCTACCTGCTGGCGCAGCTCCATCGCCGCACCGGTCAATCCGATCTGGCCCGGCGTGAGCTGGCGACCGCTGAACGGTTGAGAAACCGGCAGTCTGCCACCTACCGTCCTCCCAAAGCGGATTGATCCTCAAGAGCTGACAAGGATGTTGCTGCGGATGCCGCTATTGCGTGATGGCAAGGCGAACGTTCAGCGTGTCCAAAACCTTGAACAGCGTGTCGATTCGTGGGTTGCCCTCGCTGGAAAGAGCCCGATAAAGGGCCTGTCGGCCCAAACCGGTTGCATCGGAAATAGAAGACATTCCCTTGGCCCGTGCAACGTTGCCAAGAGCCTTGGCAAAGTATTTCGGATCGTTTTCCTTCAGTGCCAAGTTGAGATATTCGATCAATGCCTCATCGCTGTCGAGGAAATCGATCACGTCGAATTTCTTGAGCCTCATGATGCCTCCTCAGAGTTTACTGGCCAATTGTTGGGCAAGTTTTATGTCCTGCTGCTGGCTTGCCTTGTCGCCGCCACAAAGCAGGATCACCTCCGTCTTTCTTCGAATCGTGTAGTAGGCCCGGTAGCCTTTGGCGACATTGATGCGCAGTTCACTGACACCACCACCGACCGATCTGTGGTCGCCAAAGTTCCCATCTTCCATTCTTTCAATTCGAGAGGCCATCGCGACCTTGGCGCGCTGGTCACGCAGCTTTTTGAGCCAATTCTCGAAGGTGCCGGTGTAGAGGACGTTCATTCAGGGATTGTCCCTTATAAGAGACGACTTGTAAAGTGAAGTACTCATGTGCCGGAAAAAGGTCGGCCATGCACGGTTCATCGAAGTCAAGTGCGGCAGACGGCTGGAGGTGACAGCGAATCGGCAGACAGGAACGGGTCTTTGATCAGTCAGAGGAGGTCACGACCCGAATCCAGTGGTCGGCAAAGGCCGAATGGGTCATGAAGCCGGTCTCCCGGGGCATGTGACAGCGCACGCAGTCGTCGTTCGATTGGGGGCAGGGGATGGCGAATCCGGCCTGGTCTTCGTGGCAGCTCAGGCAATTGCCGTCGAAGGAGGAGGCCAGGTTCTCGTGGGGGTCGTGGCAGGTGGTGCACTTGAGGCGGCCGCCGCTCTCGTTGTAGCAGCGGCTGAGCACCAGCCGCTCGGCCGGGAAGCGGACGCTGTGATCCATGGCCATGGCATGGCCCAGGGCCCTCAGGTCGGCGCCACCCGGGGGGATGCCGTGGCAGGCGCCGCAGAAGTAGACCTGTTCCAGCGCTCCCAGGCGGCCCGGATTGTCGATGCCGCGGGAGAAATTGTCCGTTTCCTCGGCCATAGCCTGAATGTGTTGCTCGCCCGAGCCGTGGCAGCGCTCGCAGTGAACTCCGGCATCCGCCTCCGGGATGGAGTCGGGAGGAGTGTTTTCGTTGCGGGTCATGTGGCAGCTCAGGCAATGGGCGCTCTCGTGCGGGTTCAACCAGCCCGCCAGGGCGTCGTAGGCATCGACCGGCCGCTTTTCCAGCCCGGTGGTGACATCCAGTTTCCCGATCTTCTGGTACCAGCTCACCCGGCTCTGCCCGAATGCTCCCTGGTCGCTCTGTCCGATAAAGGTGATTCCCTTTCTGCCGGCTCCCACTCCCCAAAGCAGGCGCAGAGTTTCCTCCCGCGTTCCCATCCGGGCCACCAGGTCCACCCCCGCCGGCTGTGCCGACGATCGTTCGATCCGATAGGCGACGCCGCTGGCCCGGTCCAGGTGCTCGACGGGAAGCGCCCGCATCAACTCCGGGATGTCTTCCACCTTCATCATGGTGTGGGCGTGGTCGCTGGCCAGTTGCCTGGAAGCGATCTCGAGGTGACAGGTGGCGCATTGCCCGGCGCCGTTGCCGGCTGAATCGGAATCGGAAGGGGAGGAACTCGACAGCAGCGCGGCCGACAGCGTCCCTGCCGCCATCAGGACGGACAGCAGCAGAACCGGGGGTTTGCCGGAGAGAGTCAAGGGTCGCGATCCAGCCGCCTGCTCCTGCCTGGCAGCATTGATTTTAAAAGGGTTGTGGCGCATTTCCGTTCCGGGTCGGCGAGAGGGCGGCATCGTCCCGACCCGCCGCCATCATGGACAGCGACGGGCCCTTTTGTCAACCAAATCCCGGTTGCGCCCAACCGCTTCTCCCGCTAGAGTAATCTTCGTGGAAACCGGCTTGGGCAGAGAGGTTTCAGGGGGCTTCCCATTGAAACAGGGTCGAGCAGGATGAGCGAGTACCGGAATCCAGGGGGCAACGCCATCGCCAATCGGCGTCGGGTGAATTCCCGGTGGTCGGGCGCTTTTGCCTGGGTTCTCGCCGGCCTTTTGGGACTTGTGCAGGCGGGCTGGACCCAGTCGGCCCACTACCGGGAAGCTCGGGAACGGTACGACAAGGGAGAGTTTCTGCTGGCCATGTTGGCCGCTCAGAAGGCCGTGGAAGAAGACGGCGACAAGGCGGAGCATCTCCACCTGTACGGCGCCGTCCTGCTGGAGCTGAAGCAATACTCGGAAGCGGAGGAGCATTTGCGGAAAGCGGTTGCCTCCGAGCCCGATCGGGCCGAGTTTCAATTTTCTCTGGGCGAACTGCTGCTGGCCCGGACCATGGAGGCGGCCATTCTCAAGGAGACCCGCTCCGGCGTGGGCCAGCCCAGGATGCGGAACGTGGATCCCGAGGGTCTCGAGGCCCTGGAGCGTGCGGTAGAACTGGCCCCTGACCTGCTGAAGGCCCGCCTGCGGCTGGGCCGGGCCTACTACGACCTCAACCGGCACGACCTGGCCCTGGAGCAGTTCGAGGCGATTGCCCGCAAGAATCCGCGCTATCCCTGGATCCATTCCTCCCGGGCGGTGGTTTACATGAATGCCGGCGCCGTCGATTCGGCCGTGCAGGCGCTGCAGGCGGAACTCCGGAACTATCCCGATCACCATTCCGCCCGGCTGGAGCTGGGAGAAGCCCTGTTGAAGGCCGGCGATTCCTCGCAAGCGGTCGAGAATCTGCTCCAGCTCAAGGAGGACGACGTGTCGCCGGCCGACCGCGTGTCGCTGAACCACTCGCTTGCCAAGGCCTACCGGGACCTGGGCCAACTGGAGAAGGCGCTGGCCGCCTCCCGCCGGGCCCTGGAGCTGGATCCGGACTTTCCCGACGGCCACTACCTGCTGGCTCAGCTTTACGAGCAAACGGGCCAAGCGGAGCTGGCCCGCCGTCAGATGGATACTTTTCGCAAGGTCCAAAGGGAAGAGCGGCAGAGAACGCTGGGGCCCCTGCAAAGGGGACGCCGCTGAAATTCATTTCATAAACGACCATTCGGGACTATAATTCGGATGATCAATCAAAGGTTAGATTGGTAGCCTTGTCCCGTTTGCCGTGCTGGCAGGTGCCTTATGCAAAACAGATTTCTCGACAGATTTGTCGATCGTTTCCCAACGCTTCTCCTGGTATCGCTTTTGATCCTTGGCTGTTCCCTGACGTTGCTGGCCAGGAAGAAGGGGGACAAGCGGCGCGAAAAGTCTCTGCGCGCGGAGACCTCCGACCGCTACCTCAAGAAGTGGCTGGAACAGGACGTCGTCTACATCATCTCGCCCCAGGAAAAAGCCGCCTTCAACCAGTTGCAAACGGACGACGAACGCTACGAGTTCGTGGAGCAGTTCTGGCTGCGCAGGGACCCCACTCCCGACACCATGATCAACGAGACCCGCGACGAGCACTACCGCCGCATCGCCTACGCCAACGAGCGGTTTCCCTCCGGCAAGCCCGGCTGGAAGACCGATCGCGGCAGGATCTACATCATGTGGGGGCCACCCGATTCCATCGAGACCTTTCACGGCGGCGACATGACCCTGCGGGACTTCAATGAGGGAGGGGGGTGGTCGGTCAAACACCCTCACATCAAGTGGCGCTACCGCCACATTGCCGGCCCCGACCTGGGAAGCGAGGTCATCATCGAGTTCGTGGACCGCGGTTTCAGCGGGGAATACCGCATCGCCAGGGATCCCTTCGAAAAGGACGCACTGGCCAATGCGCCCGGCTACGACATCGACCAGAACCTGATCCTGGCCAACGTGGAGCCGATCAGCAGAAACCGATTGCCCGGCGGCCTGGATGTGGAAACGTTTCACCTGATGCAGAGCGACAAGTTGATGCAGACGGTCGCCCTGGGACAAGCTCCCAAGATCCGGTTCAAGGACCTGGAAACGGTGGTCGACACCAAGCTGTCCTACAACCTCTTCCCGTTCGAGTTCAAGACGGACTACCTCAAGATCACCGACGACACCGTGCTGACGGCCATCACCGTGGCCATGAAGAACAGTGACATGACCTTCAAGCAGCAGGAGGGGGTTCACGAGGCCTCGGTCAACGTTTTCGGACGGATCACCACCATCACCGGGCGCAGGGTGCACCTTTTCGAGGAACCCATCCGCCAGATGACCCCGGATTCCACCTACAAGGAAGCCCTGGAACGCACCTCTCTCTATCAGACCACCGTGCCCCTGTCCTCCGGCATCTACAAGGTCGAACTGGTATTGAAGGACATCAACAGCGGCGACGTCGGCACCATCTACCGCAGCATTCGGGTTCCCAGGTTTCCCGAAGATCAGTTGGCCACCAGCAGCATCATCCTGGCGGACAGAATCGAGCCTCTGCCGGCCTACCAGGCCGCCTCCGGCCCCTTTGTCCTGGGGGCCTCCAAGGTCTTCCCCAACGTGGCCGAAACCTTTCATCGGGCCACGCCCATGCGCATTTATTTCCAGGTATACAACCTGGCGCTGGACGAAGAGACGCAGAAGCCGTCGGCAACCATCGAATACATCTTGAAGAAGGGCGACCAGGAAATCCGCCGCTTCCGGGAAGGCAAGGACGTAGCCGAAGGCGCCTTGCGGCAGGTGACCCTGGCCAAGCTGTTTCCACTGAACAACCTTCAGCCCGGCGAATACAGCCTGGTTCTGAACATCACCGACAACCTCGCAAACCGGACCGTATCGCCGGTGGCCAAGTTCAAGGTTCAGTAGCTTCCGGGACCTTGCCAGTGCGCCCCTGGAGATTTTTCGTCCCGGCTGCGGGGCCATGACCGGAATTGTCCATCGCGCCGGCGAGTTGTCGGTTGCTTCCAGGCTCGAATCCCTGGCGCCGGGCCGGGTTTCAACTCGCGGGTGTTGACATGTTCGCTACCGCCTTTCCCCATTCCCAACCATTGAGACAGAGCCTGAGTCTGGCGGGCCTGCTCCTGCTGGTTCTGAGCCCGGGAGGACCGGCCCGGTCCCAGCAAGCGGAGCCGGCCCAGGCCGAACCGGAAGCGGAATTCACCTTTCGGGTGCCGGTCGACGTGGTGGTGGTCAGGGCCATAGTCACCGAGAGCGGAAGGCCGATCACCGACCTCACCGTCGAGGACTTCACCGTATTCGAAGACGGCAAGCCTCTCCCCATTCAGAGCTTCACCAGGGAATCCTACGAGATTGTCCGGTCGCATGAGAGTGAGATTGAACGGGAGAAAGCTCCGGCCGAGGGATCCAATGGACAATCGCCGCCGGCTCCGCCTGCCGGTCCCACCTCGAGTCGGCCTCACTTCATCAGCCTGCTGATCGACGACGTCACCTCCCCCTCTCACGGGGCCTTGAAGCGCACGGTGGACGCCATCGGGAAGTTTGTGCAGGAACGAGTGCAACCCGGCGACAGGGTCGCCATGGTGGCGGCCTCCGGCAAGTTTCACCAGCCCTTCACCGCCGACCGCGAGAGACTTCTCGAGGCGGTGCGGCTCTTGCCCGGAAAGCTGAACCGCAGGCAACTGGTGAGGTCCGACTGTCCGGCCATCAGCGATCTGCAGGCCCAGAGGATCCACAACGAAACCGATCCGCTGGCGCTGGAGACGGCCATTTCGGAGAAACTCTTCTGCAATCAGATGGTTTCAGGGGAAATCTTCGGCTCCAGCCAGGGGGGCGCCGATCAGAATCCCCGGGCATTCAGGAACACCAATTTCCTTAGCTTGAACCTGACCGAGGGCAACTCGGAACAGCGGCAGAATGCCGAGGTGGTGGTCCGCGCCCAGGCCACCCGCATCCACCGGGAGAACGAGTACTGGAGCCGCAACCTGCTGCACACCCTTCAACGGCACCTCGGCACGCTCCAGCACTTCGAGGGTAGAAAGAGCCTGGTGCTGGTCTCGGACGGTTTTCTCGCCCAACAGCTCCGTTACGAAATGCAGGGCGTGGTTCACGCCGCCCTCCGCGCCGGGACCATTTTGAGCACGGTAGACATGCGGGGGCTCTATACCACTTCCTACCGCGCCTCGGAAGTGGCTGCCCTGGCTACCGAGGCCACTCTGTCCCAGATGTCCATGCGGGTGGAGAACATGCGCGTGCAGTCCCAGCCCCTGGCCCAGTTGGCCCTGGAGACGGGCGGCGTCCATTTTCACAACGACAACGATCTCTTCGGCGGGCTGAAGCAGATCGCCGACAATCAGTCCTTCTATTACGTGCTGACCTACGCCTCTCCGGCCACCGCGTCGGACGGACGCTACCACCGCATCGAGGTCAAGGTCTCGCGTCCCGGTCTCAAGGTGACCCACCGCTCGGGCTACTATGCTCCCAGAGAGGACCCCACCTATATCGGACTCAAAAAGAGGGAAGTTCTGGACGCCCTGCGGGCTCCCGGAAATCTGAACGAGATCCCCATCCGTCTCTCCTACAATGCCTTCCCCGTCGGCGAGGACCGCTACCAGGTCGACGCTTTTACCCGCATCGACTTCGGCCGCCTGCCCTTTTTGGAAAAGAAGGACCGCCAGACCAATCTGCTGCATCTGATCACGGCGGCCTACGGGGAGAAGGGCGGCTACCTGGGGGGGCAGGAAAAGCAGTTGGACTTGCGATTGACCCGGTCCGGCCGGCAGGAGTTGGCCGCCCTGGGCGCGACTTCCAAATTCACCCTGGAAGCACCGCCCGGGGAGCATGAACTCAAGGCAGTGGTGCGCGAGAGCGTGGAGGCCGTCATCGGCTCCGTCCAGGAGAAGATCGTCCTGGCCAAGCGCCTCCCTGTCGGGAAGCCCTCCGGCCCCGGGTACCGCCTGCTGGCCGCCCTGGCGGCGCCGGCTCCGTCCGGGCCAATCCCCCTGAGTTTCACCACCCACACCTTCTACCCGGATCCCCGGCAAGCTCTGATTCGCTTTTCGGCCGAGGCGCGGCTGCCTGAGGACGGCGACCTGGCTGCTTCAGCCTCGGAGCCGCTGCAGACAATGGGAATGGCCCTGAGAGAGGATGGTGAAATCGCCTCCCTGTTCGGCAGCACGGCCGAGGCTGAGGGTTCAGGCGGGAAAGTGAGGTTCGACGGCCGGATGAAATTGACCCCGGGACGGTACCGCCTGAAGCTGGCCGTGTCCGATATCAGCGGAAGAGTGGGTGTCGCCGAGAAAGAGCTGATCATCCCGGCGCTGCCGGAAGATCGGCTGGCCACCAGCAGCCTGGTCACCTCCCGGGAAGTGCAGCCCTACCCACCCTCCGTGTTCGCGGTCCAGACCAAGTTGACCGACGAGTTGGATCCCTTCATCCATCAGGGCCGTCAGATCCGGGCCCCGGCCTCCCGCCGGTTCAACCGGGGAGAGCCGCTGATTGTCTTCTACAGGATTTACAATCTCGAGGCGGAGGACGGTCAAAGCCCCTTGCTGGCCAGGGTTTCGCTGGACGGGGAGAGTGGAGGCTCCAAGGAGTTTCCACCGGTCGTGCTCAACAAGGGAGTGGAAGCCGCCACCCGGGGGGAAGCAGGTGTGGCCTTCCAGCTTCCCACCGCAAACCTGGCTCCCGGCAAATATTCCCTGAGGGTGGAAACGCGGAACGCTTCGGGCTCTCGATCCGTTCTGACCCGATTGGAGACTATCGAAGTCCTGCCGGGTGAAGGCGAGGAGATTGCTTCCGGCCTGGAAGAGGACGGATCGCCTGTCGGGCGCCCGGACCTGGATCTTCCCACACCGGGTGAAGAGGATGTGCAGGAAGAGGTCGATTTGCTGGCCATCGCCGGCACCGAGGACCCGGCCCGGCAGGTGGGCCTGATCGAAGCCTTCCTGGCCCGCCATCCCGAGTCCGAACGGGTTCGAGAGCTGCGCCGCCAGGCCACCTGGATTTATTGGCAGCTCAACCACTTTCCAAAGGCCATCGAGCACGGTGAGACCAGCTTGTCGGAATCTCCCTCCGATCCCCAGGTCCTGACCATCCTGGCGACCGCCTATCACGCGCTGGATGAGCCTGCCAAGGCCATCCGCCGGGCCTCCAGGGCCGTTCGAAGCCTGCGGAGCCTCAACCGCCCCGACCAATCGGACCCGCACCGCTGGCAGTCCCGGATTGACGGCCTCATGTCCCAGAACTACGCCTACATGGGGAGCGCCTACCTGTCGCAGCACGAGGCGGACCGGAGCAACCCCTCCGACCGGGATGCCGGCCTCAACCTGCAGAAAGCTCACCTCTATTCCTCCCGGGCGGTCGAGTTGGCCCCCCGCTCCGACTTCGCCCAGTTCCAGCTCGGCATCGTCTTCTGCGCCAGCAACCAGGTCGTGGAGGCCATCGAGCCCCTGGCCAAGGCCGTGGTTCTCAACGGGCGCTTCGGCGAGATCGCTCGCCAGAACCTTGAATCGGTCTACCGGGCCATCAACCAGGGGTCTCTGGAGGGCCTGGAGGATCTGCTGGCCCAGGCCAGGCACGAACTGGACAACGGCAAGCCCTCCTCGCTCTGACGGGCGCTCCGGCGGACCGATCTCGAATTCCCTCCAGCTATTTGACGGAGTTGGACGCGCACTGCTTTCCGGAAGAGTGCTTCCTATTCGCCGCGTTCGCGGCTGGGTTGGCGCAGAACCGAAACGACCCCGGGTTGACACCCGGGGCCACCCTGAGCCGCAGCTTCGCAGCTCTCACCTAAACCACAACACTGCAAGGGGGAAACATGCTTGTTTATTTGGAATAATGTCCTCTCCAGGATTCTCCGGGCTTACCCTGCAAGCGACACGAGGCCGCAGCTCCGCAGCTCTCCCGAGAGTCACGACACTGCCGGTGTAAGGAGCAAGAGCGACGGGAGGAGGCGCCCCCCGGGAGCGGGGGGGGGGCCCCCCCCCGGAAGGGGGGGTGGTGGGGCGGGGGTTTAACCCCCAGAGGCGCCCCCCCCCCCCCACCG
>JAPPFQ010000021.1:0-9734 GCA_028875135.1 Acidobacteriota bacterium | reverse complement strand
ATATCCACCTGCTCGGCCCAGTCCCACCATCGCAGGCTAGCTACCCCGCGATGCGGCGCCCGGCCACCCTGCCGGCGGGAACGGCATGGGCTCGGCCGAAGCGGAGTCCTGGCGTCGCAAGTTTGCGGCACGTCTCGCGGGTTCCTCGGCCTTGATTTTCAGACCGCCCGCGTCCCATAATCGAGGCAGATGGATAGCGACCGCCCTGTTCTGCAGACGGCAGAAACCGGGGAATCCAGAGGCCAAACGCAGCCGGGTACGGCGATGAAACACGAGAAGCACCTCTCGATGCCCCGCGGATTCCGGATTGGTTCCCACATGGCTGTTCTCGCCCTCGGGCTCATGTATCTCCTCTTGAGCGGCGGCCCACTGCAGGCCCAATCCCCCGCCTACCTGGAAGCCCGGCAGAATTACGAGAGGCAGGAGTACCTGGCCGCCATGCTTCCGGCCCGGAAGGCGGTCGAGGAGGAAGGAGGCAACGCCGCCTACCGGCATCTGTACGGAGCCATTCTGCTGAAGCTCAAACAGTATTCCGACGCAGAAGAGCACCTTCGCAAGGCAGTGGCGCTTGACCCTCGAAACGGTCTGTATCAGTCCACCCTGAAGGAGTTCTTGACCGCCCGAAAAGCGGCGGAGAGACCCATTCGTTCCCTGGTGGGCGACACCGACGAACGGGAGCAGGTCACGCTGTGGTGGGAGGACCTGCCGGAGAACGTTCGCACCGATTTCCTGGAGACCGGCAGCCGGAGCAACATCCATCCCGAGGACTACGTCGGGCCTGAGACCTGCAAGAGTTGTCACCAGGAGCAGTACCGGTCCTGGTCGCGGCACGCCCATCGCTGGATGAACGCCCTGGCCGACGAATCCACCGTCAAGGGAGATTTCTCCGGCAAGGCCCGGATTTCCTATCTCGGGGGGAATGCTGTCTTCTACAAGGAAGACGGCCGCTACAAGATGCGGCTGCAGCGGGGCGAGGTCCGCCGTGTCTACAAGATAAACCAGACCATCGGCTCGCGCTTCTTCCAGTACTACATCGGCAAGCAGACCGAGGGCCCCGAACCGCCCGACCACCTCTTCTATCGTCAGGACCACGTGCTGTTCTTCGGCTACTGGCTGGAGCAGCGGCAGTGGGTGCCCATCGTCCACGTGGGTCCCGAGCTGCCCGACGGTGAAAGGCCCGACCCCTTCGATCCGCCCACCTCCCAACCCTTCCTGGCCCGCTACTCCAGCCGCTGCAACTTCTGTCACACCACCTTTCCGCTGGGAGACATGCTGGCCCGCAATCCCTCCCGCATGGCCCGCCACGTTCCGGTTCCTCTGCACTTCTCCCTGGGCCGTTATCTGGATCAGAACCAGCCCGGCATCGTGGATTTTCTCCAGAGCCCCGCCGAAGCCAGCGACGGGGACATCCTGCAAGTGCGGCAGGAGCTGGTCAAGCTGGAGGCGCCCCAGTACGCGGCCACCCTGGGGGTGAGCTGTGAAGCCTGCCATTTGGGAGGCAGGGAACACGTGGCCTCCGGGGGCAGGGAGCCGCCCGGTTTTTTTCCGTCCAGTCCCTTCCTGTTCGTGGATAACCGTGAAACGGACGTCTCCTTCGGGAGGACCCACGACAACCTCAACTGGGCCTGCGGGCGGTGCCACGTGGGGACCCGGCCGACCTACGCCAACGGGATCTCCACCTGGAATTCCACCGAGTACAGCGACGCCGTCCAGGGAAGCTGCTTCTCTCAGCTTCGCTGCATCGACTGCCACAACCCCCACGAGACCATCGGTCCCCGCTGGTCCAGGCCTCCCGACGAGGATGACCGGCTGTGTCTCAGGTGCCACCAGCAGTTGGAGCCGGCGCAGGCCAGGCGAAACCACACCCGCCATCCCGCCGGCAGCAGCGGAGCCCGCTGCATGAACTGCCACCGCCCGCGGATCAACGAGGGCATCCAGGACCTGGTGCGCACCCATACCATCTTCTCGCCCACCGACAAGGCCATGATTGAAGCCAACCACCCCAACGCCTGCAACATGTGCCACACCGACCAAAACATCGACTGGACGGTGGGCTATCTGAAGGAATGGTACGGCGCCGGGTACTCGGAAGAGAAGCTGGCCGAGAACTACCCCGACCGGGAGCGGCCGGTGGCCCTGGGCTGGCTGCAGAGCGAATCGCCGGCGGTCCGTCTGGTGGGGGCCGACGTCCTTGGCCGCACCGGCGCCGGTTGGGCGCTGCCGGAGTTGATCGGCGTGCTGGATGATCCCTTTCTGATCAACCGCCAGTTCACCCGGAGGTGGATCGACAAGATGCTCCAGGTGCGCCTGCAGGACTTCGGTTATCGGTTCTACATGACCCCGGAGGAGCGCCGCGGTCCGATAGCCAAGATTCGGGCCGAGCTGTGGCATCGAAAGCGGGCCCTGGCCCAGCGCGGTTCAAGCCCCACACCGTCCCGTTGAAGGCCGGCTTTCAGAGAAGTCACCCGCCGGAACCCCTCCACCGCACCCTCGGGATGACACCCCCCGGGAGCGCGGGCGTCCCGCCCGCATCCTCTTCCTTTGCCTACCCTCTCGGATTGCGAAGAACGGGTTTGAAGATGCGGGGAATAACAAGCATAATCTACGCATGGAGTGCGTAGAATGGCTCGCTATATTTACCAACTCACGGAATGGCCCAAATTTACCTGGGATCATGGTGCCTTGGCTGTCCCCTTGGCCGAAATCCGTTTCCGGCAAGGGCGCTTATTGGGTCGGATGGAGAGCTTGGGCTTTGCTCTCCAGCAGGAAGCTGAACTGGAGACACTGACATTGGATGTCGTCAAGTCCAGCGAAATCGAAGGCGAGAACCTGAACACGAATCAGGTGCGTTCGTCCATTGCCCGGCGGCTGGGCATGGACATTGCCGGGATGATTCCCGCACACCGGAACGTCGAGGGTGTTGTCGAAATGATGCTGGATGCCAGCCGGAACTTTGACGAGCCCCTTACACGAGACCGCCTCTTCGCATGGCATGCGGCGTTGTTTCCTACAGGGCGTAGCGGCATGCGCAAGATCATCGTCGGTGCGTGGCGGGACGACGCGGATGGACCGATGCAGGTCGTCTCCGGCCCCATAGGCAGGGAACGGGTTCACTACCAGGCGCCGGCCGCTCCGCTTCTGGAAGGGGAGATGGCTCGGTTCTTCAACTGGGCCAATGGGTCTGACGGTAACGATCCACTACTCCGGGCGGCGCTGGCGCACCTGTGGTTCGCCACCATTCACCCGTTTGACGATGGCAACGGCCGCATGGCGCGGGCGATTGCCGACTGGGCTCTGGCCCGGTCCGAGAAGAGCCCGCAGCGCTTCTACAGCATGTCTTCCCGGATCCGCCAGGAGCGGGATGCCTATTACGAGATTCTGGAAAGGACACAGAAGGGAACGCTGGACGTCACGCCGTGGATGGTGTGGTTCCTGGTCTGCCTGGGACGTGCGTTCGAAGGAACCGAGGCCACGCTGGCCACTGTGCTCCACAAGGCCCGGTTCTGGCGGAAACACGCTGACGTCAACATCAACGACCGCCAGCGTCTGCTCCTCAACAAGATACTGGACGGATTCGACGGCAAACTGACCTCGTCGAAGTGGGCAAGGATTGCGAAGTGTTCCCAGGACACGGCGATCCGTGACATCAAGGATCTGGTGGCGCAGGGCGTCCTGGAGAAAGATGCGGGAGGCGGGAGGAGTACCAGCTACTCGCTCTTCCGGCGGAATATTGCAACAGGCTCTTCCGGTTAATCCTGTCCATTGATGTTCCGTAGTGCAGCCAATCAAATGTAACGGTGCATGGTCCCTGCTCCGGATAGGCCTGAAGTACCGTTGCATCACGCTCGAACGATCCGCCCCTTCGTGGGGCAGGGGGATGGTGTTGTTCGAGAAATTCGACCCCAAGCATGCGCATCTCGGCATCTGAAACCTTCCGATATTTCGTATTCCAATCCGAAATTTCAAGGCGGGAGCCCTAAGGCGAGTACTGCAAGAGTCCGAATCCCCTTGGATGTCTCTGCAACTTACTCACAAAACAAGCTTTAAAAAAAATTCCAAACACACGAAGTTTGGCAGTCCAGTTGCACCTTACGCGCACGTGAAGTTTATTTAGTTTTGTCTGGTCGGCTGTCGGGTTGGATACCCAGCTGGTTCTTTGGTTCGTGAACCTCGGTTGGTTTTCAACTTGGGAGCCTCATCAACACAAGGAGATTTTGCTAATGACGAAACAAGCACTAAGAAAATCGGTCTGGAGTTTCGGACTGATTGCTCTCTTGGGCCTGTTGGTCACTCCCACCTTGACGGTAGCGCAGGACGTCACCGGTTTTCGCGGCAGGGTCGTCGACACGACCGGCGCCGTGATGGTCGGCGTCACCATTACCGCTACCAGCGAGGCCAAGGGTCTGACCTACTCTACGGCGACCAACGAGGTTGGGGAGTACGAGTTGCGCGGCTTGCTGCCCGACACCTACACCCTGACCGCCGAGGCCACCGGGTTCAAGCGCTATGAGAACACGGGTGTGATCGTCTACTCGCAGTCGCCCCGGCGGGTGGACATCACCATGGAAATCGGCGAGTTGGCCGATGCCATCACGGTGACCGAGGAAGGCGCCCGAATCGAGACCGATACGCCCTCGGTGACCTACAAGACGCCCAACAAGGAAGTCTATTACACCAACGTGCAGGCCAGCCTGATCTACACGGTGGGAGCGGCTCCCGGGGTACAGAATCGAAATGAGCTGCATGGCGCCTATGCCAACAACATTTCGGCTTCCCAGGACGGGATTCTGACCCTGGCCTACGGGACCTTCCGGGCCCCGCAGGAAGTCCTGCAGGAAGTTCACCTGAAGACGCTGAACTCGCCCGCCGAGTTCCAGCACGCCAACAACATCATCGGCGTGGGGCGCAGCGGGACCAACCAGTTCCACGGCGAGATGTGGAACCAGTTCAACCATGCTCGTCTGAGAGCCAAGAACCGTTCTCTGGCCAGCAGACCCAAGCCGGAGACACCCTCCCTGAAGTGGTCCTACGAAGCCAGCGGCCCCATCTGGATCCCCAAGATCTACGACGGCCGCAACAAGAGCTTCTTCCACTTCCTGTATCAGCCGAGCAGCAACTTCACTCTCGAGATCAACCCCAACCTGACCTATCCGACTCCTCTGATGAGGTCGGGGAACTTGAGCGAAGTCGCCGAATTCTCGGGGATCAGGGATGCCAGCGGCAAGGGCGTGATCATGAATCCCTACACCATGACGCCCTTCCCCAACAACACCATTCCCAGCGACATGTTCCATCCGCTGGGAGTTCGGTTCACCGAACTGCTGCCCCTGCCGGAACGCCCCGGGCTGGTCACCAACCGGACCGGGATCAACGAGAACAAGGGCAGCGAGGAGTGGTGGCACTTCCGCTTCGACCACCAGATCCACGAGTCCAACACCATTTCGTTCAACCACTTCCGCTACACTCGCGACAGCAACGAGACGAAGTGGGACCATGGCCCCCTGGATTGCGGGCGTGTCGGTCATGACCCGACGCGTGCCTGGAGCATTCTGGACAGCCACGTCTTCTCGCCTTCGGTGATCAACGAGTTTTCGATCGGCTACAACGAGCAGCTCTACCTGATCGAGAGCGGCTGCGCCGGGAGCGACCTGCTGAGGCTGATCGATCCCCAGGGGCTCATCAATTACGGCGGACGTGAAGGCGGCATTCCTCAGGGTTTTGCGGGAGCGCCTCAGATCACGGCCCGCTCGATCGGCAACCTCTCCAACATCAGCGGCGCCTTCGACGCCCGTCTGACCAATGCGCTGGGGGGCGGCGCCGCTGGCTACGGCAGCCGGACCGACGCCAATGCCGTTCACCTGAAGAACAACATCTCCATCACCAAGGGCACTCACCTGTTCAAGATGGGGTTCTCCAACATCTGGGGTCTGGATGATCGCTACCGTCCCACCAACAACGTCTACGGACGCTGGGATTTCTCCGGCAACTACACCGGATGGGATTACGGCGACATCCTGCTGGGCCTGCCCCGCAGCACCGCCATCGCCCAGGCGCGGGGCGAGTTGAGCCCGCGGTCGCAACAGTTCGGGATCTTCTTCCAGGATGACTGGAAGGTGACGCCCAGGTTGACCATCACTCCGGGAATCCGCTTCCAGCACTACACCGCTGGCCGGGACGCCCAGGGGCAGTGGTACAACTTCGACCTCCAGCACCTGCTGGATGGAGGCACCGGCCGGTTCGTGGTGCCCCAGCAGTCGCTGCATCGGGTTGTGGCCGGCTTTGCTCCGAACATTCCGGTGGTCGGGAACGGCGACGCCGGTTTTCCGGGCGATCTGATGCAGTACAAGCTGGTCCACGTCCAGCCGCGAGTCGGCGTGGCCTACCGCCTGACCGACAAGATGGTGGTGCGCGCCGGTTACGGGGTCTACACCGTGCCTCTGACCCCCCCGGATAACATGCAGCAGGCCATCTCCGGGTTTACCAGCGGTCCCTTTGAGCTCTCCGAATCCTTCGGGCCCAACGAGATCGTCAACGGTATGCCCACGCTGACCTTCAGCAACGCCTTCCCGGCTCCCGGGACGGGCGCCACTTCGCTGCAAAACCCGAGAGCCATTCTGCTCAACACCCGTACCGACAACTGGCCCACGGACAAGCAGTGGAACCTCACCCTGGAGAGGGAGCTGGGTAGCGGCATGACCGGCCGGGTTTCCTACGTGGCTTCCAAGGGAACCCATTGGCCCTACAACGTCAACGTGCAAATCCCCCGGGCCAGCACCATTCCCTTCACCGCCTCCCGCAAGGTGTTCTTTGGGAGGGGGCTGAATGACGCCGACGTCTACGGCTCCATCACCGACTACCGCTTGGGCGGAAACTCCAACTACCACGGAGTGGAAGCCGAGTTGCTGCGGCAGTTCTCGAGCGGCCTCTACCTTCGGAGCTGGATCGAGTACCGGTCCATCCTCAATGACGTGGAAGGCGGCCGGTTCGGCTGGGTGGGTCCCGGCGGTTTCGCCACCGAGGATCCCTACAACCGCTCCCGTGACAAGGGCTGGACGGATGGCAACATCCCGGTCAGAGCTCGTGTGGTGGCTGTCTATACCTTGCCCCTGGGCAAGGGAGAGCGCTACCTCTCGGGTGCCTCTGGCGTGATCAACCAGTTGGTCAGCCAGTGGACGGTTACGCCCATCCTGACCTTGGGCGCGGGTGGCCGCAGCACCCCGAATTTCGGCGGTTTCGATTCACCCAACGTCGGCCGTTCGGGAGGCCGTCCGGACATTCAGCCGGGCTGCAACCCCAACGGATTCGGGGACAACACCGTTCCCTACACCTCCTATTGGAATTCCTCCTGCTTCAGCATTCCGCGGAGTGGAACCTACGGAACGGCGACGCGGGGCGTCCTGCAGCAGCCGCGGGATCCTCACTTCAACATGAACGTCTTCAAGGTGTTCCCGTTGACGCCTTACGAGAACGGACCCTACTTCAAGCTCGAGGCCTATATCAACAATGTCCTCAATCACACCAACCCCAGTGGTCCCAATTCTCTGACCTTCAACGATCCGAGATTCGGGCAGTATGCTGCGAGTTGGCACACTCGGAGCGTCTTCCTGCGCTTGCGTCTCGGATTCTAGGAAGCCGAGTGAGTTGTTCTCACGCCAGGCAGTCGATCTTCGGCTGCCTGGCTTTTTTTTGCTCCAGGATTGCCTTTCAGTCGTAGTGTCGGGTTCCCCCAAGTCTCTCACCGCACAACCGCGCGGCATCCCCCGGGAACGCGGGCGTCCCGCCCGCCACGGAGCAGATCCGTCGAGAAGCACCATTCATTCAACATCGATGCACAGGATGCACAGGATAATCAGGATGGGATGGTGTTGCTCGGAAAGCTGACTCCGGCGACGATCACATGCGGATTTCAGGTGGGACTGCTCATCCATTCTGGCAAACCCGCGCTCGAATTCGAGTGCTTGACCCGAAGCAACACGGATGGCCGGGACCACAAGCCAGCCGCCACGCCAGGTTCTTCTCGGCAGGGCAGCCAGGAGCTGGAGTGGTTTGGTATGGCGTGGACGCGGATGTGGCGTGGGCGGCCGCCATTACATGGCAACGGAAAAACCGACTGAAAGGAGATATTTGGACCGATATGTCTTATACACACAAGAACTTACCCACTACTGGATAGTCTCTTGTTTGGTGAAGTTCCACCTAAGGGGCTGAAACCCATTTGCCGAATGTCCCAGGCAAACGACGACTTGCGCAAGCCGGGCACTCACATGTATTGCCGCGTGAGTCGCCAATGTGCACGAGGCCATGTAGAGTGCCGTCCGTGCGGTCAAATGACCTCAAAAGTGGCCGGATCAACTTGGGATTCCAAAAAAAAAGCTAATCCACGAGGGATTAGCTTTAGAGGCAACTGACTTGGACGAGTCACTCAGGCAACTCTGTCGGTCGCGGGAAGAAGTGTGTCGGCAAACTGTCCATTTGTCAACTTCTTTTCAGAGATGGGCGGGGACGTGGTCAGTTGCAATCGCGACAAGTAGGGAATCTTTTGCGAGATTTCTGGATGTTGGAAGATCTTTCCCAAATTTCATTGGCTGTCTCCATTCACACACGAGAAAGGTCTCAAACATTTTGACAGAACACGTTAACTCACTCGCGTCAAAAGCCTCACCCGTTTCAGGCTTCTCCGTTAGGAAGCGGGCAAGGAACTTCGGCTGCCCGGCCGATTGTGGCCGGGTATCCTCTTTGATATACTGTAATCGGTCTTATTTGCCCCTCCGTCCTTTCCAGCAACTCGAAATTCCATGGCACCACGCTTCAGAATCCTTGGCCTTTTGGTCCTCTGTGGTCTTCTGTGGCTGGGTCCGGCTAGCGGGTTGGCCGAAGAGGACCAGTTGAAGCCGGAGCCGGAAGCGATGTGGCTGTTTCCCCTGGGGGGACAGCGTGGGACCTCCCTGGAAGTCGAGATCCGGGGGAAGGGGCTGCAGTCGGCCTATGCGGTGGTTGCCGAGGAAGAGGGAATCCGGACCGAGTTCCGCGCGGTTGAAGAAATTGTGGAAGAAAGCGAGGAAGGGCCCGAAAAGCAGAAGGACAAGAGGGAGCCGGAGTACCGGGTGCGGGTGGGCGTGGAAATCGATCCGACGGCCCGCCCGGGGAACCACTGGTTGCGGGTGGTCACTCCGAGGGGAATCAGCGACCGGGTCCAATTTCGGGTGAACGCGGACCGTGTGGTCCGTGAGTCGGCCGATCCCCATGACCAACCCCACAGGGCTCAGGCGATCGACTACCCCGTAGTGGTCAACGGACAGATCGACACGCCCGCCCAGATGGATTTCTACCAGGTTGAGGTCGCCGCGGGGCAGGAACTCCTGTTTGAAGTGACTCGCAGCCAGGAATCGGCGGCCAACGTCTTTCGCTCGCAGATTTCGATCCATGCGCGCCGGGGAAGCTGGTTCGATCCCGATCGGGTCGTGCGCCTGGCTTTCAGCGACAAGGATCGGGGAGATCGCGTCATCGCGGACCGGGACCCCAGGCAGAGAACCGGGACTCGAGTCGACCTGCGGCACCGGTTCGCTGAGGCGGGCCGCTACTTTGTGGAGGTTGGCTCGCTGGGTGGGCAGGCGAAGGCCGGCTTCGTCTATCAGTTGCGGGTGGCCCCGCCGGACCGACCCTCCCATGAAGCTCCGGGGTTCCGGGACTGGAGCGAGCGGAGTTTCGTGCGCAAACTCACCGGTGACCGGCTC
>JAPPFQ010000057.1 GCA_028875135.1 Acidobacteriota bacterium | reverse complement strand
CGTGTGGACTCTTCGTGTTGGTCGGGAACTGCGGAGGGATGGCGAGTCCGCCTTCCCCCGGGGTTGACGCAGAGAGGAGAGGAGGATAGGGACTTGCCTCTAGTCAACCCGCTCTACGCGACGCCGGTCGCCCCCGATCTCGAAGATCAGTGCGGTGGGACGGCCCTCCCCGTCCAGTTCGAACAGCAATCGGGCCGCCGTCCAGCGCAGGGCGAACTCCCTTTCCGAGCGGGGCACCAGCTCGATCTCCGGTTTCCGGTAAAAAAACGCCCTCAGGTGGTCCCCGTGCAGGGAGATCACGTACTCGTGTCCGTCCGGGGTCCGGTAGCGGCCGGCATAGCGCTGCAACACTCCGGGGGCCAGAGCGATGGCGGGTGGGCTGGGACGGTGGGGCGGCTCGGGCTCGGCATGCTCCGGCAGTTCCCGCAGCCAGATATTGCGAAACCGGACCGGGTTGCCGTGGTCCTGCAGGGCAAGGGGCAGCCTGTCGGGGTGGTAGGTGTAGGGCGCATGCTGCAGCCAGGCCGTGGGACCCCAGAGCTCGACGTTGTCCTGCACCAGGATTCCATTGTGAAACACCGTCATCCTGGCCGGCGAGGCCAGCCGTCCATCCCGGTGAAAGCGCGGGCGGCGAAAGATGATGTCGTAGGCCTGCCACTCCCCGGGGGGAAGACTGGCATTCACCAGTGGCGGGTACTGCCCGTAGACGGCGGCCGCCTGACCGTCGGGATAGGTGTCGTTCCGGTAGGAGTCCAGAACCTGGACTTCGTACTTGGACATCAGGTAGACGCCGCTGTTGCCGCGCCCCTGACTGCTGCCGACCACCGGAAGGGGAGCTGCCCATTCCACGTGAAGCTGCACGTCGCCGAAGGCCTGGGAGGTATACACGTAACCGCTTTCGGGCACCGAGATCATGGCCCCGTCCTGCACTCTCCACTGAGCCGGCCCTCCGTCTTCGCTTGTCCATCCCTCCAGACCGGTCCCGTCGAAGAGCACCACGGCATCCTCGGGAGCAGCCACAGGCAGAGACTGGCGTGCCGGCGACACCACCGGCGGCCGGGGCCGGTCGGGGTCATGGGCCAGCCAATCGGAGGCTGAACGGGATTGGCCAAAGCCCGGGGCAAGCTGCAGCCAACTCACGACCATCAGAACCAGGACGAGGCGGATTTGCCGAAAGATAGACACGGTGTCGCTCCTCCCACGGGTGTTCGAAAGGGGTCGGGTCTGATCGTTTTGCAGATCATACCTCATATGGACTCGGCGGTTTCGGTTGAAGCCGAGGATGCCTGCAGCTCGGTATAGTCCTGCAGCCCGCATTCCGCGCCAGGTCACTCCGCCGACGCTCCCCGCCTTGACAGCCTCCAGGCTCCCACCTATGATGCCGTGAGTTCCGGGTCTTCACACACTGATTGTTCCTGCTCGCCTTTGGCCGATCGGCCCCAAGGGCGAATGCAGCGACAAGGGAAGGATTGCCTTCGCCGCCATGGCGCTCGTCACCGACAAGGTCCGCTGGGGTCTGCTGTCGACGGCCTGGATCAACGTGGCCATGGTGGGACCCATGCAGCGTTCCGGGCGCAGCCGGTTGGCGGCGGTGGCCAGCCGCGGTCTGGAAAAGGCCGAGGCCTATGCCGCGGCAAACCGGATCCCGCGGGCCTACGGCAGCTACCAGGAGCTGGTTGAGGATCCGGAGATCGACGCCATCTACAACCCGCTGCCCAACACCCTGCACGCCGAATGGACCATTCGCGCCGCCCGGGCCGGCAAGCACGTCATGTGCGAAAAGCCTCTGGTGACCACTCTGGAGGACCTGCAGGCGGTGGAAGCCGCCGCTCGGGAAAACGGGGTCACGATCTTCGAGGCGTTTTCCTTTCTTCATCATCCGCAGATTCAGACTATCAAGCGGATCATGGCTGAGGGACGCCTGGGCGATGTGGAACTGGTGACCTGCTGGGATGCCTTCTGTCTGCCCCCGGAAGACCGTGGCAACATCCGTTTGCAACCGGAGCTGGCCGGAGGGGGATTGTGGGACGTGGGCGTCTACCCCAACGCCTTCGCCATCGCCCTGGCGGACGGGACACCCCCCAGCGAGGTCTGGGCGCAGCAGACGGTCGGGCCCACGGGCGTGGACCTCACCCTGATCGCCCAGATGCGGTTCCCCAAGGGGATGGTGGCGCAGATTTCCTGCGGCATGCAATCGCCCCCTCGCCGCGGGGCCCAGATCATCGGCACCCGGGGGATGCTGACCGTCATGGACCACCTGTCGGGGGCGGACTGGCCGGGCGATCCCCCCAAGGAAGGGCGCTTGACCTTCACCGGCACCGACCGTAGTCAGGAAACGATCCGGATTCCGGCCGTGGATTCCTACGAGGCGGAAGTCAAGGCCATGGAGGCCTGTATTTTGGACGGCGCCCCCCCGGTGGTTTCACTGGATCTCAGCCGTGCCCTCCTCCAAAGCGTGCTGGCGCTGTACCAGTCGGCCCGCACGGGAAAAACGGTTGCCCTGAGTTGACCCCTGAACCCGGGACGCGAGGTTCCCTGTCCTCATGAACGATACGCCTTCGGGAAGAACCGCCACCGTGGCCGCCGGAAAACTTCCGGGCTGGACCATGGCCAACCTCCCCGCTCCCCCGGCAATGGGACTGCGTAGCTGGGTGGCCTTGATCGGTCCGGGCATGATGATGGCCGGGGTTGCCATCGGCGCCGGGGAGTGGCTCTTCGGTCCGGCAGTCGCCAGCCAGTACGGCGGCACCATCCTCTGGCTGGCCACCATCAGCATCCTCTGCCAACTCGTCGTCAACCTGGAGGTGATGCGATACGCCCTCTACTGCGGCGAGCCCGTATACGTGGGTTTCCTGCGGACCCGGCCCGGGCCGAAGGTCTGGGCGGCCTGGTATCTTCTGATGGATGTCAGCAATATCTGGCCCTTTATGGCGGCCACGGCCGCGGTGCCTCTTGCCGCAGCCCTTCTGGGCCACCTGCCGGGCGACGGGACCGTGCAGTTGCTGGGGACCACCCTCTCAGAGGTGCGGCTGGTCAAGGTTCTCGGCTACGCAGTTTTCCTGCTGGCCTTTCTCCCCCTGATCTTCGGCGGCACCATCTACCGCAGCATTGAACGCCTGATGTCCCTCAAGGTGATCGTGGCGCTGAGCTTCCTTTGCATCCTGTCCGTCTTCACCGTCTCCTATGCCAGCCTGCACGAGGTGGTGACCGGCTTCTTCCGGTTCGGAGCCTTGCCGCTGCGGGCCGACACCATCATCGTAGGACCCCATTTCGAGCTTAGCGAGTCCCGTGGAGGCGACCGCTACACCATCAAGGGAACGGTCGAGCCCGGCCAGACGCTGATCACCGAGTTTGTGGCCTCCCGCGGCCCCGAGCCGGAGCGATTCGGGATGCATGCCGCCGTGCCGGCCGACCTGGCGACGGTGCGTCAAGGCCTGGTCGACCGCGCCAACTCGCTCGCCCGCGAGGGCCGCTTCTTCGTGGAGGACACCCAGGACGGTGTCCGGCTGCGGCTGGCCGGCCAGGTCCTGGCCGATCAGACCTGGAAGTTGGAGCGGCTCGAGGTCTTGCAGGACGGACAGGCGCAATCCTATGGTCGCCTGGAAGATCTTCCTTCTGCGGTAGCCGGCCGCGCCCAGTCGCTGTTCGCCTACCAGGGGGTGGAGAGAGTGGGCATGCTCGGCTACCTGTGGGAACACGGTCGTTTGCCCGACCTCAACTGGGCCATTCTGGCCGCCTTCGCCGCCATTGCCGGGATCGGAGGCACGGGCAACGCTCTCTGTTCCAACTACGCCCGCGACAAGGGGTGGGGGATGGGCAAGCTGGTAGGGGCCATCCCCAGCGCCGTGGGCGGCAGCTCGGTGACGCTCCTGCACATCGGGAAGACCTTTCCCATGGACGAGGCGAATCTGGGGCGCTGGCGCGGCTGGATGCGCTACGTCCAGCGTGACCAACTGGTGGTGTGGACCTTCTGCTGCTTCCTGGGGATGGCCCTGCCCTGCCTGGTCTCTCTGGAATTTCTTCGGAACGTGCCGGTGGAGGGGCACCGCGTCGCCGCCATGATCGCCGACGGCGCCGCACGCAGGTACCCCGATCTCCAGTGGCTGCTCTGGCCCGCCACTCTGCTGTGCGGTTTCCTGATTCTGGCGCCGGGCCAGATTTTCTCCGGAGAGGCCATTGCCCGTCGCTGGACCGACGTGCTCTGGTCGAGCAGCCGGCGGGCCCAACGTCTCCGAGGCCCCCAGGTGCGCTACATCTACTACACCATCCTGGGCGTGTATGCCGTTTGGGGCCTGGTCTGGCTGTCCCTGTTCGAGCCCCTCACATTGGCCATCATCGGAGCCATCCTTGGGAATTTGGCGCTGGCTTCCACGGCCCTGCACACCCTCTACGTCAACCGCACCCTGCTGCCGGCCCGGATCCGGCCGCCCTGGTTCATGCAGGCCGGCCTTTTGATCTGCGGCGCTTTCTTCCTGGGGATCACAGTCATCGTGTGGATCTATCTGTAGCCCGCCAGCAGACGCCTCATGCCGCTGCAGCCGGCGCCGCTCCACAAGGAAGCCCGTCTAGGAGGAACCGCCCTCATGTCCCTTCCTCGAATCCTTCCGCTGTTCACTGTTTTGGTCCTGACCTTATCGGGCTGCGCCACGGAACCACAGTTCCGTGCGGACGCAGGCGCCAAGCCGGTGCAACTCTCGGACGAGCACATCGCCGCCGCCGGCCGGGACCGCCGCATCATCATCAACTTCGACACCATCTCCGGCGACCGCAATTTTGGGGGACGCGACCCGGCCGAACTGGTGAAGTGGAAATTCCACGTCATCGACGCGGCCGATGTTCAGATCGACAGCGTGTGGTGGTGCTGGGGGGAGGGCAATGTGTCGCCCTGGCCCAGCCGGATCATGCCGCTCTATGACGCCGAGGGTTACCGCCGCTGGAAGGAGCAGGGCATCGACATCGCCGCCATCTTTGCCGAGGAGTCCAGGAAACGCGGCATCGAAGCCTTCTACAACTTTCGCATCAACGGCTCCGACAACGACCTGGGGCCCTTTCGCAAGGTCCCCATGAAGCTGCAGCACCCGGAATGGTTGATCCACACCTGGCCCGGTCCGGTTGGCCTGTGGAACTACGCCATTCCCGAAGTGCGCCGCTACAAGTTGAGCATTTTGAGGGAAATCGCGGAGCGGTTCGACTACGACGGCATCTCGCTGGACTTCGCCCGGGTGTGCCCGGTGCTGCCCCCCGGCAAGGCCTGGGCCAACCGGGACAAGATGACCGACTTCATGCGGCAGTTCCGAGCCATCACCGAAGAAGTGGCCCGGAAACGGGGCCGGCCCCTGCTCATCGGAGCTCGAATCCCTGAAAACCTGGAAGGCTGCCGCTTCGACGGGCTGGATATCGAGACCTGGGTCCGCGAGGGGCTGGTGGACGTGCTGGCGCTGGGCATTCGCAGCTTCGACGTGGACATCGCCGCCTTTCGCCGCATCACCCGGGGCACCCACGTCAAGCTTTACCCGAGCGTGGATGACCACCACGCTTCAGACGGCTACGCCACACCTCCCATCGACATCTATCGCGGCGTGGCCGCCAACTGGTGGCGCCAGGGCGCGGACGGCATCCAGACCTTCAACTTCAACCACGCCCCCGATTTTCCGTTCCGCGGGGTTTGGGAAACCCACCTGGCGGCCTACCGGGAAATCGGCAGCCCCAAGACCCTGCACCGCAAGAACAAGCGGTTCGTGGTGCAGCGCCGCGGCGGCGGCCACGGTCCCACGGTCATCCCCAACCCCCAGGACTGGACCACGCCTCGCTGGATGTACTTCAACACCAACATGCTGGCGCCGCTGCCGGCCCCGCTGGCCAACGACGGCAAGGCCGACAGCCTCTTTACCATCGCCGTGGCCGACGACCTGGGAGCCGAGCGCGAGCACCTGGAACGGCTCTCGCTGCGGGTGCTGCTATCGGATCCCTCGGCCGAGAAACTGCCCGGGGAAAAGCGTCTGCAGGAAGTTACCGTGGCCACCATCGGCCATCCCGACAGCCGCCTGGCGAACATCCCTGCCGCCAAGGGAATTGAAAACCTGATCGAGGCCCGGTTGAACAACGCCCATCTGGGCAAGCCCACCCCGTTGGGTGGGTGGCTGGTCTTCGACCGGCTGTCGCCCGACCTGTTTGCCCCCGGCCCCAACCTGGTCGGCCTCCGCCTCACCCGGCCCCGGCCGAAGGCGGCCGAGCCCATCCTGATCGAGAAACTGGAGGTGGAGGTCCGCTACCGCCGGCCCTGAGCGGGCTGCGGCGGCACCGCTTCCTGCGCCCCCCTTGAGGAAAGGAAATTCCCGCCCGCCTGACAATTCTTCCAGCCCCTGCATTTCAACCGGCGGCTCGGCCGGTGATCGCCTCCCGCAGGCCTTCCAGCAGACCCTCCAGCTTGGCCTGACCGTATTCGAGCCGCCCGATTCGGTCGGACAAATGCTTGTTGTCGGTCCGCAGCCGCTCCTCGACCTTCACCATGTCGGTTCGCAGCCAGGCAAACAGGCCGGTCGAAAGTACGCCCAAGCCAATCCCCACCGACACGATGGCAATGATCTCTCCGCTCATGCTCCCTCCAACAGTTCTTGGTTTATTTTTTTGCATGCCCGACCACAAACCTCTGGGGAGGGAGAATCCCAGAGGCCGCGCCAGTGCGCTCTTCTCGCCGCAGACAGGCGACTTCCGTTCTTTGAATCTGGCATGAACACCTTTCAACCGGCGGCCCGGCCGGTGATCGCCTCCCGAAGGCCTTCCAGCAGACCCTCCAGCTTGGCCTGACCGTATTCGAGCCGCCCGACTCTGTCGTCCAACTGCTTGACGTCGGCTCGCAGCCTTCCCTCAACCGACGTCAAATCGGCTCCTTGACGCTTCCCTAACGATGTCATGGCGGCCCGCAATCGCTCCTCGATTCTCACCATGTCAGTCCGCAGCCAGGCAAACAGCCCGGTGGATAACAGACCCAGGCCAATTCCCACCGACAGGACTGCAATCATCTCTCCGCTCATGCTCCCTCCCATAGTACCGGTTTTTTCTTTCGCGCGCCCAACCACAATCCACTGGGGAGGGAGGAGCCCAGAGCCGGCGGTCGGTCGGCATTTCTCGCCACAGGCAGGCGCAATCGGTTCTCTACATCTGCAAATTATTCTTGGGGAGGGAGTTAACCCGAATTCTAATGGGAGAACCGATGCGCTGTAGTATACCACCGAAACCCGGAAGCATGAAGGTCCTGTCGGCCACCCGCATCCGAGGAAAATCCCCGCCCCGGGGACATTCTGCTAGAATACGCCTCCGGTAAATTCCATGAACGATACGTCAACGCTATTTGCGATCGATGGGCGCAAGGGCATCGTCTTCGGGGCGTCCGGCGGCATTGGGGCGGTGCTGTGTGATCAGATCGCCCGCGGCGGCGCCGAGCTGGCGCTGTGCGACATTCGGGAAGCCGGGGCGGTCGAGGGCGCCGAGAGAATCCGGGAGATGGGAGGTCGTGCCATCGGGATGGCGTGCGACGTCGATCGGGAGGCGGAGGTGGACGGGGCGGTGGAGGAGGCTGTGGCGTTCCTGGGCGGCCTGGACTTTGCCGTCAACCTGACGGTCAAGCAGCAACTGAATCCCATCGTGCGCATGACCCAGCAGCAGTTCGACCAGTCCATTCACACCAGCCTGGGGGGGAGCTTCCTGGTGTCTCGGGCGGTGGGAAGAGTGTTGCTGGATCAGGGGCGCGGCGGCAGCCTGGTGCATTTCAGCAGCATCGCCTCCTCGGCAGCCTTTGGGCGGGGCACGGGGGCCTACGCCGCCTCCAAGGCGGGCGTCAACGCGCTGGTTCGGGAGTTGGCGGTGGAATGGGCGCCCTTCGGGATTCGGGTCAACGCCATCGCCCCCTGCCAGGTGCGCACCCCAATGCTGGATGCGGTGCTCGACAACCCCGCGCTCGAAGACCGTGACGGCCTTCTGGAGAAGATCCTGTCCCGGATCCCGGCCGGACGCCTGGCGGAACCCGCCGACCTGGTGGGACCCTGCCTGTTTCTGATCTCGCAGGCCTCGGTGATGGTGACGGGGCATGTGCTCTTTGTGGATGGAGGGTTCATGGCGCAATGACTCGATCCGACACCAGGAATAATCGGGCAGCCCCAACGGTCGATAGTGCCGGCCAGCTCCGGCTCTACGAACGCATGCTGTTGATCCGCGCCTTCGAGCTGCGTGTGCAGCGCCTCTACCGAGAGGGGAAGATTCCCGGCTTCATTCACCTCTACGTGGGCGAGGAAGCCACGGCCGTGGGGGTGTGCGCTCACCTGAGTGACCAGGACGTGATCACCAGCACCCATCGCGGGCACGGCCATGCGCTGGCCAAGGGCCTGTCGCCCCAAAAGGCGCTGGCCGAGCTGGCCGGCCGATCGACGGGATGCAACGGCGGTCGCGGGGGCAGCATGCACCTGTACGACGCCGAGACCGGCCTGCTGGGGACCAACGGCCTGGTCGGAGCCGGTATTCCGGCGGCGGTGGGGGCGGCGCTGGCGGAAAAGGCGGGCGGCAGCGGCGGCATCGCGGTGGCCTTCTTCGGGGACGGAGCCGTCAGCCACGGCGCCTTTCACGAGTCTCTCAACCTGGCGGCCACCCTGTCGGCCCCGGTGGTGTTCGTCTGCGAGAACAATCTCTACGCCACCAGCACGCCCTTGACCACCTCCACCCGCAACACCCGCATCGCCAGCCGCGCCTCCGCCTACGGCATTCCCGGGGAATCGGTGGACGGCAACGACGTGCTGGCCGTTCACAGGGTCATGGGGAAGGCAGCCGCGCGGGCCCGGGGAGGGCAGGGGCCCACGCTTATTGAAGCCCGCACCTACCGCACGGTGGGGCATCACGAGGGCGAACCCCTGGCGGGCACCTATCGGTCCCAGGAGGAGATCGACCGGTGGAAGCGCAAGTGCCCGATCCTGCGCCTGGGCCGGCGACTGACCCGCAGTGGCGCGGCCGCCAGATCCGACCTGGAGGCCCTGGAGGCCCGGATTGAATCGCAGATCGACGAGGCCGAGAGTTTCGCCCTGGATTCTCCACTGCCGTCAGAAACCACGGTTCACGACTTTGTCTGGGGACCTCTCATCCGGACGCCGGAGGGGCAAGCTCCGCGTCCCGAAACCCGCAGGCAGGGCTGGCTGGAGGCCACCCGGGACGCCATTGCCTCCGAGATGAGGCGCAGCCCCAACCTCATCTACTTCGGCGAGGGCATCGGCCAGCGCGGCGGCAGCTTCGCCCACACCAAGGGGATGTGGGAGGAGTTCGGCGGCGATCGCATGATCGATACCCCCATCTGCGAGCTGGGCTTTACCGGGGCCGCCTTCGGGGCGGCCGCCCGGGGTTGCCGCGCCGTCAGCGACCTGATGTTCAGCGACTTCATGTTCGAGGCGGCTTCCCAGATCATTCAGCAGGCGGCCAAGCTGCGCTACATGAGCAACGGCCAGTTCAGCGTGCCGCTTCTGATTCGGGCACCCATGGGAGTGATCAAGAGCGCCGGCCCCCACCACAGCGGCGCCTACTACCCCATCTGGGCCCACTGTCCCGGCCTGATGGTGGCGGTTCCCTCCAACGCGGCCGATGCCAAGGGCCTCTTCACCGCCGCGCTGCGCACCGACGATCCGGTCATCATCATGGAGCCCAAGGTGCTGCTTTCCAGCGAGGACGAGGTGCCGGCCGGAGAATGGGTGGTCCCCTTCGGTCAAGCGGCCGTGGTGCGACCGGGGAAGGATCTGACGCTGGCGACCTGCGGGGCGCTGGTGCATCGCTGCCTGGAGGCGGCCGCGCAACTGGAATCCCGGGGAGTCGGTTGCGAGGTGATCGACCTGCGCACCATCGTTCCCCTGGACGTGGACACCCTCATCCGAAGCCTGGACAAGACCCACCACCTGCTGGTGGTGGACGAGGCATTCTCCATGTGCGGGCTGGGAGGAGAGATCGCAGCCGCGGTGATGGAGCACGGCTTCGACCTGCTGGATGCCCCGGTGGGTCGCCTGCATACCGAGCCGGTGGCCCATCCCTTCAGCCCTCCCCTGGAAGCGTCCATCTCCCTCACCGTGGACCGCATCCGCCGCGCCGCCGAGTCCGTCCTGGCCGGGGTGGCTCCGGCTCCCAGGCGTCTGGCAGGCAGCGGGGCAGCCTCGCCGGTTCTCGTCCCGACGACCTCGCCGGCGGCCGGCGCGGCAACCCCACCTGCGTCGCCCCCGCCGGTCTCCGAGGGGGCTGAAGACACCCCGCGGGAATCCCCTGAAGCGCCGCAACCGCCGCCGGTCGAAGGCGGCATTCCCATCATCATGCCCCACCAGGATCTGACCATCACCAAGGCCACCGTCATGCGCTGGCTGGTGGAGACGGGCGATGCGGTGAAGAGCGGACAGGCCGTGGTCGAGGTGGAGACCGACAAGGCTCTCACCGAGATCGAGTCGCCGGCCGACGGCGTTCTGGCGCAGATCGTCGCCGCCGAGGGCACGGTGGTGAACCTGGGGGAGCCTGTCGGATTCCTCAAGCCGCAAGACTGAACCCTCAAGGCGCTCGGCAAAGGAGAGTGGAATGAGGCTCGGGGCCACCATCGAGGACTACCTCCGGTCCAGGGATCCCGGGGACTACGTGGAGGAGTGCCGCAAGCAGGGGTACCGGGCCGTAAGCTGGCCTGAAGCCTTTGCAGGCGCCCGGGACGAGCTTGCCGAAATCAAGCGGACCTTTGCCGCCGCCGACATCGTGGTGGCCGAGGTGGCCGCCTGGGTCAACCCGCTGGATCCCGACGATGGAAAACGGCAAGCGAACCTGAGGAAAATCGCCGAGACCCTGGCCGTTGCCGACGAGCTGGAAGCGGTCTGCTGCGCCACCGTGGTCGGATCCTTCGACCCCAGCGGGTCGCCCTTTGCCCACGTGGGCCACCATCCCGACAACTTTGGGGAGAAGGCCTTCGAGGCGGTGGTCGAGTGGGTGAGGCAGGTCCTGGACGAGGTCAAGCCCCGTCGCACCCGCTTGACGCTGGAGATGTCGCCCTGGACGCTGCTGGACGGGCCGGAGGTGTACCTCAGGATTCTGAAGGCAGTGGACCGGCCGGGGCTGGCCGTGCACCTGGACCCGGCCAACGCCATCCGGGATCCCCACGACTTCTATTCCAGCGGGCAGGTGATCCACCGCTGCTTCGACCTGCTGGGACCCTGGATCCGGTCCTGCCACGCCAAGGACATCCACCATGCGCTGGATTCCAGGACGGTGGCCATCCAGGAGGTCCTGCCGGGGCGGGGGGTGCTGGACTACGACACCTACCTGCGCCGCATCGAACGGCTCTCTCCCGAGACGCCCCTGATCATCGAGCACCTGGCCACCGAGCCGGAGTACGCCGAGGCCGCCGGATTCATCCGCCGGGTGGCTGAACGGGCCGGCGTCGGCCTGTAGCTCCGGAGTGTTTCGACGCGGTTGCGGGCGACTCCGGGTGCAACCGCTCAAGGAGGACCCATGGGTAGCAGACTTGCCGGCAAAGTGGCCCTGATCACCGGGGCCAGCAAGGGCATCGGGCGGGGCCTGGCCATCGGGCTGGGCGCCGAGGGCGCCCGGGTGGCGGTCAACTTCAAGACCGATCCCGAGGGGGCGGAACAGACCGTCCGCCAGGTGACGGAGGCCGGCGGCGAGGCCGGCCTCTTCCAGGCCGACATCGGCTCCAGGTCGGACTTCGAAGGCATGGTGGAGGCCGTCTGCCGGCGCTTCGGCCGCCTGGACGTCCTCATCAACAACGCCGCCCGCACCCGCTTCGGGCCCTTTTTCGAAGTGACCGAGGAAGACTTCGAGGACGTGGTCTCGACCATCCTGAGAGGACCCTTCTTCGGCTCCATGGCCGCGGCCCGCAGGATGATGGAAGGCGGCGGCGGGTCCATCATCAACATCAGCTCCATCGCCGTAAGGCAGATCATCCCCTTCCACTCCAGCTACACCATGGCCAAGGCCGGTCTGGAAGCCCTGACCCGGCAACTGGCCCTGGAACTGGCGCCCCGCGTCCGGGTCAACTGCGTGGCACCGGCAGCCACCAGCAACGACCGCAATCGTGCCTACGACCCCGATTTCGACCCCAAGTGGGCGGCAGTCACCCCCGCCGGCAGGGTCGGACAGGTGGAGGATTACGTGGGGCCCTGTATCTTTCTGGCCAGCGACGAATCCGCCTACGTCACCGGCCAGATTCTGACGGTGGACGGCGGCTGGACGCTGCGGGGCTGCACACCCGACATGTCGGATTTCGACTTCTCCGAAGACCGCCGCAGGGGCTGATTTCGAAGAGATTGCTGCCCGAGCGCCAGCGAGATCAGGATCCACCACCATGTCTCCCCCCATATTGCTGATCGACTACAACTTCGACTGGGTGCTGCGCGACGTCTATCTCAATCCCCGGACCCATACGGGCTTTCTCACCCTGGAGGAAGTGGTCTCGGTCTGCAGAGAGCTCGGCGCCGAAGGGCTGGAGCTCATGCATTCCTACTGGGAGGACTGCCCGGCCCGACAGCTCAAGCGGTTGGCCGACGAGTCAGGGTTGCCGCTGGTCTGCTATATCTTCCATTCGGACCTGATCGTTCCACCGTGCTCCGGACGGGAGGCCGCGGAACGCACTTTCAGGCTGCTGGACCGGACGGCCGAAATGGGTGCCCGGCTGGCCATGATCGTGCCGGGAACCGTCAAGCCGGAGGTGCCTCTGGCCGAGCAGCGAACCTGGCTGGTGGAGGGTCTGGCGGCCTGCGCGGCTCATGCTGGGGCTATCGGGATCACCCTGGTGGCCGAAAACATCGACTATCCGCCGGTGCAGCCCCTGATGGGACGGGGGGCGGACTGCGCCGCCATCGCCCGCCGCGTCGATTCCCCCGCCTTTCGCCTGATCTTCGACACCGCGGCGCCCCTTTTCGTTCACGAAGCGCCCCGGCAGGCTCTGGCCGAAATGGCGCCCTACCTGGCCCACGTTCATCTGAAGAACGCCCGCCCGCTGGAAGCCGGAGAGCCGGCCGGCCGCTACCTGGACTCCACCCGGGGACGCCGCTATCAGGGAACCTCCCTGCGAGAAGGCATTGTTGATCTCGAGCCCCTGCTGGCCGAGCTCCAGCGCCTGGACTATGACGGCTGCCTGTCCATCGAGTACCAGGGCGAAGCCGACCCCCGCGAGATCCTGCACCGGGACATCGCCTACGTGCGACGCCTGCTCGGGTAGGGTCCCCGGGAGCGCGGGCGTCCCGCCCGCATGCACTGCCGTTGCGTTTCGCTCAGTTCCCCTGCGATGTAGCACCCGCCAACTCCGTCGGCAGGAACGGCCCGTGCCCGGCCGAAGCAGAGTCGTGGCGTGTATGCCGGTCGACCCGGGTGGAGGAGATGGGCGAGGTTGTGCCGAGACATTTGCGGGCGGGACGCCCGCGCTCCCGAGGGTGTCGTCCCGAAGTTACGGTGGGGGGAGGAAGCCGCTTCCGCCGCCGGTGGGGATCACACGGCGGTGTCCGTCTCCACCTTTGCGATCAGCGCTTTCAGCTTGGCGTAGTTGATGTGCATGGCCTCGATCAGCGATCCGCTGGGCGGCCTGAAGTGGGTGGCCAGGGCCAGGACCGCATCCGAGCGGTGGTCGCGCAGGTTGCGCAGAATGGTGAGGTAGTCCACCTGGCCTTCTCCCAGGGCGCGCCAGCCAAAGTCGGCTCCGGGCCCGTCCAGGATCCGGACATCCTTCATGTGGAGGCTGTGGAGGTAGGGCTTCAGATTGAGAAAGCCGGCGGTGGCCTGGTTCCACTCGGCGGAAAGCAGGGCGTCGGCGGGGGACCACTGGACCTTGAGTCTCCTGGAACCGAGGCGCTCGGCCAGACGGCGGAAGTTTTCTGTCGAGCTGACGTAGTTGAAGGGCCTCATGCCCAGCACCAGGTCGACGTCGTACTTCTCGGCCTGTTCCAGCATCAGGGAAA
Source organism: Acidobacteriota bacterium (assembly GCA_028875135.1). Taxonomy (GTDB): domain Bacteria; phylum Acidobacteriota; class Terriglobia; order Versatilivoradales; family Versatilivoraceae; genus Versatilivorator. The sequence goes on along the minus strand of JAPPFQ010000057.1, from coordinate 7,068 downwards.
AGGCCTTGACCAGCTTCTCCATGTCCATTTCAGCGATGATGCCGCCCCGGGTCGCCCAGCGCATGGGCCAGGTGGGTCCACCGTAACCGCGCTCCCCCGGCCAGACGAAGCTGTAGGAGAGCACCGACGGCGCCCCCAGCCGGGCCGCAATCTGCATGGACCGAACCACGGCCTTGAATTCCTTGAGATAGTCGGGATGCCGGGTCATGGTCTCGAGGTCCAGGTTCAGCAGCGACAGGTTGTGGAAGGGAATCCAGCCGCTGAGCATGAACAGCTTGCGCCCGTAGCGGGCCAGGCGCTCACCCACGCGGTCCACCTCGGCATCGCTCATCTCGGGAATCGGCGCCATTCCCGGGACGGATTGGAACCAGACCTGCTCGATCCCGATTTCCCTGGCGACTTCCAGTTCCTGCTCCAGAGTCAGCTCGTCCGCGTCGCTCAACTCATCGATCCACATGGCCAGCTTGAACCGATAGGGGACCGTTTCACCTCCGGGCCGGTCGCTGGGCTCCGCCAAACCCGTCTTGGCGAGGAGTGTCGATGCCAGGCCGGCCTGCACGGTCCGGCTTACAAATCTTCTGCGATCGTGAATCATGTTGGTTCCTGTTTTGTCAGTGGTCTGCCGTCAAGAGATTCCGCGCTCGAACCCCCGCAAAATTGCAGGACCAGGCCAATAGGCTCTTTCTTCCGGCGTAGGTTCCGTTCTAAGATCATTTCACTCGACGTCGAGTGAAATGTCCAGAGTGGCTTCAGGCCAAGCCTTCCCAGGTTCCTTTTGCCGATCGGTGGGAGAAGCCGGAAATTGGCCTGGGGCGGAACGTGAGGGGAGGATGCCGATGGGCAATCGTATCGCCAACCTAATCGCCATTGGGGCAATTCTGACCATCTCTTTCGGATCGCTTGGCTGCCACCACGGGACCGGAGACGGGAGCCATGGTTCCGGCCACGCCCAAAAGGAAGAGGGTCACAAGGGCTCTGCCGCGTGGAGCTATGCCGGGCCCACCGGTCCTGAAAACTGGGGCTCGCTGTCAGCCGAATCTGCCGCCTGCAGCGACGGGCGCATGCAATCGCCGATCGATATCGTGGATGCCTTTCCCGCCAAGGGACCCGATTTGGTCTTCGACTACAAGCCCTCGCCGCTGAAGATCGTCAACAACGGCCATACCGTGCAGGCGAACTATGGGCCCGGCAGTGTTCTGACCGTCGCGGGCAAGCCTTTCCAACTCCTGCAATTCCATTTTCACGCGCCGAGCGAGCACGCCATCGCCGGTTCCCGCACGCCGATGGAGGTGCATTTCGTGCACGCGGATGCCGGCGGATCTCTGGCCGTGGTCGGCGTGATGATGCAGGAGGGAAGCCAAAACGATCCGCTGGCTTCGGTATTCGCCAACATGCCGGAAGAGGCCGGACCGGAAGTCGAGGTCGCCGACACGACCATCGATGCCTCGGCCATGCTGCCTTCCGAGGCGGGGGCCTACTCTCACTACAAGGGCTCGTTGACCACTCCGCCCTGCAGCGAAGGCGTGAACTGGTTCGTGATGGCGAAGGCGATCGAAGTGAGCGCGGAACAGATCGGCAAGTTCGAGGGGATCGCTTCACCGAGCGCCAGGCCGCTGCAGGGACTGAACGACCGTTTGCTGATCGGGACTCCTTGACCGCTCGCTTTCTCAAAGGCTGTCGGCGCCGTCGGTCAGCCAGTCCAGGGTGAAGCGGGCCAGGATCATCCTGGCGTGCCATTCGGACTCGTACAGGCACAGCACCGTCATGTCGGGTGCGATGGCCATGTCCGAGTAGCCGGAGTATTCCCGATGGAGAAGTTTGGCCACCGGCCAGGTCCGGCACTCGTCATAGCTCATCCGAACCGTCAGCAGGGCCCGTTCGGTCCGGCTCGACGGGTGGGCAAGCAGGATACGGTTTCTGCCGTGCTCGCCGGCGGTGGTGAAGCGAACCAGGCTGCCCTGCACCGAGGGCTCGGGCATCCCCGGGTCGAATTTGACCTCCGACCAGGTTTCTCCGCCGTCGTCGCTCCAGGCGTAGGCACGCAGGAGCTTTTCCTGCCGGCTGCGCATGTTCATGTAGATACGCCCGTCCACCGTTTCCACCGACATCGACTCGTCCGAGAGGTCGATGTCCAGCGGTGGGCTGCGCCGCCAGGTCTCGCCGTTGTCATCGCTGTAAATGGCATAGGAGAACTGCACCTTGCCCCAGCCGGCCGGCCTCCAGGTTCTGGGGCCCGGGGACAGATCTCCCCAGCTCGAGACCAGCAGCCGGCCGCTTGAAAGCTGGATGCCGTGCCCCGGACCCACGCCCAGATAGCTCCAGGAGGGATCAGCGGCCTGTTCGGTGATTTCTCGCGGTTCGCTCCAGGTCGCCCCTTCGTCGCCGCTCTTGGACACGAACACCCGTTGGTTGTTCTTGCAGAAGACGAAGACCACCTCTCCGGTTTCCCGGTTCACCACCGGCACGGGCTGATTCACCGACAGATCGCCGTCGTCGAAGAGAACCTGGAGCGGGCCCCAGGTGAGTCCCTGATCGGTGCTGCGCTTCAGCACCAGGTCGATGTCGGCATCGTCGCGGCAACTGTCCCTGCGTCCCTCCGCAAATGCCAGGGTCGTCCCCCCGGGCGTCATCACCAACGCCGGGATGCGGAAGCAGTGGTATCCCGCTTCACCCTTGGTGAAGACGGTGATCTTCTGCAAAGGCTCGGGCTGGCCGTCCCCCGGGGATTCGGATACCGTGCAGCCCGCGCTCCCAATCGTCAGGATGACGAGGAGCAACCAGGCTTTCCAACCAGTGGCTCTCATCACAAATCCTCCTTTCTCGATTGCAGATCCTGTCAGTCTTCTCTCCGAGACAATCTGCCTGGCTCCCCCTTCCGCTCAACCCGCCAGGATGGATTCGGCGTAAAGCAGCTCGCCGGTGAGCCCGTCGTAGTATTGAAAAACCACCTGGGGACGGCTGTAGGCCACCCAGCGGTCGGTCCCTTCCTCGACCGGGTTGTTGAAGGCGTTGTTGACCTGCACCACGCAGTAGACCGGCCGGTTGCGCATCAGGAGAGGAGTGTCGGGCTGCATGAAGCTGGACCAGCGTATCTCCACCCGGCGTCCCTGGGAATCGTAGGGGCCGTTGGTGGGGCGCCCGCCCTCGCTGCTCAGCGGGTGGTTGCTCGAGTTGTGGGGTCCGGAAGCGAACTCCCAGACGCGGTCGGTGATCTTGATGGCGAAACTGTTGTGCAGGTCGCCCGTCAGGACAAAGACCGGCTTGCCCAGCGAGTCCCAGAACCGGATCAGGTCCTCCCGCTCCTCCAGGAACACGGTCCAGGCGTCGTCCTTGTTGGGGACGGGTTCCGGACCGTAGGCCCCCACGTGAGGGATGGTGAAGTTGACCGACGAAACCACGAAAAACAGGTCGGCCCGGCTGGCTTTCATCTCCCGCTTCAGCCAATCCTTCTGAGGAACGCCGATCATGGACAGCCCCTTCTTCCGGGGCTGGGTCATGTCGTGCATCATGCGGTGGCTGCGCGTGTCCAGGAAGAAGAAGTCGGCATTGCTGACCGACTTCCGGAAGTGTGAAACCCGCCCGATGGAGTAGGCGGCCTTGCCGTCGGCCCTGGCGGCCGGCCGGATCTTCAGCCGGTTGGCATCCAGCACCTCCACGACCCGGTAGACCCCGGCATTGGGATCTCCCCCCTCGGTGTCGCTGGGTCCGTCCATGACGCCGGCATCGGGCGTGCCCCAGTGCACGTGCAGGGTGGCGGCCTCCCGGGGATCCAGTTGGCTGAAATCGGCTTCCGGATCGGTCAGGGTGGAGCTTCCGGCGGTGAAGGAGGCCCGTCCGAACAGAATTTCTCCGGAGGGATCCACCGGATTGCTCCAGCCCAGATAGTCATACCAGGCCTTCAGGGCGATGTCGCGGAAGACGGGTCGCCGGTTGCGCAACCCCACCTCTCCGGCTCCGTAGACGTCGTTGACGATCTCGTGGTCGTCGAAGGTGAAGTAGGAGGGGACCCCCCGGTGCCAGTCGCCCAGGTTCTCTCCCCGGTCCAGGTAGAGCTTGTAGTTCTCCCACACGCCCACGATGTTGGGCATCAGGTCCACCACCCGCGGCGTCCGGTCGGCGGCGAGGCCCACTTGCTGCAGCCAGTCCTCGGGCGGGTAGGCACGCTGCTCCTCGTACAGCCAGTCCCCGTTGAGAATGGCGAAATCGATCCGAGCCCGGCTGTCAGGCCCCTGAAGCTGCTCGAGCATGGTGGCGAAGGCAGGCAGGCTCCATCCGAAGGCTCCCGGACTGCCGGTATTCTGGTTGTTGCCGCAGGCGAATTCGAATCGGAAGTTGAAGAGTCCGTCCGGATTGTGTTGCGGATGGCGCACCTCGTCGGCGCTGGGCAGGGTTTGAAAGGTTCCGCCCGGCCCAGGGATCTCCTCGGTCCCGTCCAGCCAGACCAGCCGGTAGTGGTACCGGGTCCCGGAATCCAGGCCCGCGAGTTGAACCCAGCCGGTGTTGTCCCGCTCGACCCGAGTCTCCGCCGCCGGGGACAGGGAGTCCAGCCGGTCGGCCCCGGTCCCGAACCTGACGGCGAATTTCCCGGACCGGGCCGTGCGGGCCCAGACGCCCATCTTGTGGGCCTCCACACGGCCCAGCATGGGACCGTGGGTGAAATGGACTCTCTCGTCGGCTCCGGGCCGCGGCTGGGTCCGACACCCCGGTCCGGCCAGAACGATCGCCAGGGGGATCAACCAGGCAAGAGATTTCATCGGATCTCCTCCAAAAAATTTTCCAGGACTCGGTTCTCGATGGTTCGAATTCCCTTCATCTCCCAGGCGGTGAGGGCGTGAACCCTGGCCCCGCCCCTGGCGGCCGACAGCGACACCCCCAGGCTGTCGCCGCGGGTCGGGTAGATCCGCTGGGTCAGGCACTGCCGTCCGTTGGCGAACACTTCCAAAATGGTGCGGTCCAGGAAGACTCGCAGCTTCAGCCGCTCCCCCAGCCGCAGCTCGAAGGGGGCTGCCTGCACCGGCACGTCCCGCGACTCCGCATCCCTCCTCATGATGGGGAACGGCCTCCAGACCCGGGGATCCAGGCTGGACCGGGCGGTGTCGATGAGCAAGGTTCCGTCCCGGCGGTCGCAGAGAATCACCGTCTGCTCCTCCCCACCCGGGCTGCAGCAGACCTTGAGCGCCAACGCGCCCGCCTCCTCAAGGCCGGCCTCCAGTTCCAACTCCAGGCTGTCCCCCCTGAGCTCGTCAGGGGAGAGCTCCCGCCCCGGAGCAAGCTCCAGGTCCCGCCATTGGCCTCGTTCCCTCCGCAGGCTCTCCAGCTCCGCGGCCGGCTCGATCCGCAGGGAACCCTCCCCGTCCAGCGACAGCACCCGGGGCAGGGTCATCACTCCGAGACCACGCAGCGGTCTTTGCCGGCTCTGCTGGTCCAGGGCCCAGGTCCAGAAAATTCTCCGGCCCCGGTCGTCCAGCAGGCTCTCCGGAGCAAAGCAGGCGCCTCCCGGCCAGTTCATGCGGTGGTGCTCCTCCGGGAAGAACGTCCCGTTTCGGTAGCGGCCCAGATAGCAGCGAGCGCCCCTGGGGTGGCTGATGCAGAGCAAGGCGTGCCGGTCGCCCAGAGGGAAGAAGTCCGGACAGGCGCAGTCTTCTTCCTCGCCGGTCCAACGGGGATCGGGACGGTAGAAGGGCCGCAGGTACTCCCAATGGACCAGGTCGGACGAGGTGAACAGATAGGCGGTGTCCCACCGGTCATCCGGCTTTACCCTTCCGCCCAGAATGACGTGGTAGCGGTCTCCTTCCAGCCAGGCATGAGGGTCGAACACGTTGTAGACTCCCCAGCCGGGATCGCCTTCCCTCGGCTCCGGTATCACCGGATTGTGCGGGCTCTTCCGCCAGTGGATCAGGTCGTCGTCACCAGGCACAGCCAGGCAGGTCCCGGCGCCGACCCCGTGGTAGATGAGCACCGGCCGGCCCGCCTTGTCCAGAAAGGCCCCGCCGCTGAAGATGCCCACCTCCGGGTCACCCTCGGCAGGCTTCAGGGCCGGCGGATGGATGGTCCACTCCAGCAGGTCGGGGCTGCTGGCATGGCCCCAGCAGTGCCCTCCATGCGGCAGGCCGGGATCCTGGAAGATGTAGAAGAGGTGGTAGCGACCCCGCCAGAAAATGGCCCCGTTGGGATCGAAGGGCCGGCAATCCCCCTCGGGTGCGGTGAAGTGATAGCAAGGCGCGCGCGTGTCGGAAGCCATTCTTCATTATGCTATCTTTGTCCTCCGGTTGAGCGCAACGATCCCGGCCGCGCCGAACGGGCTGAACCGGAAATGAAGGACCGGAAGTGCGGAACGAGGACTGACATCATGAAGATCGATCGCATTGATACGGCCTGCTATCGCTTCCCTCCCCACCGGAGGATCGTGGACGCCATCCAGGAAGTGGAGTGCCTGGAAGTCATCGCCGCCACCGTTCATACCGACACCGGAGACGAGGGGTTCGGATTTACCTATACCATCGGCCGCGGGGGAAGGGCCACCAAGGTGATGCTGGACACGGAAGTCGTTCCCCTGATGCTGGGGGAGGATCCCAGGGACACCCAAAGGCTCTGGGAGAAGATGTGGTGGGGGCTCCACTGGGTGGGCCGCCACGGGGTGACCCTGCTCGCTTCCTCGGCCATCGACATCGCCCTGTGGGACCTCAAGGCACGGCAGGCCGGCCAGCCGCTCTTCCGCTTCCTGGGGGCGGCCCGCGACCGCACTCCGGTCTATAACACCGACTGCGGCTGGCTGAACCACGGCGTCGAGGAAATGGTCCGCGAGGCCTCCGGCTGCGTGGAGCGGGGAATTCCCGGTGTCAAGATCAAGGTGGGCAAGGAGAGCCGCCTGGAAGACGTGGCCCGCGTCCGGGCGGTGAGGAAGGCGGTGGGCGATGACGTCAAGCTCATGGTCGACGCCAACCTGCGCTGGAACGCGGCCGAGGCCATGGCCCGCTGCCGTCTCCTGGAAGACCTCGACCTCTTCTGGATGGAAGAGCCCCTGGGCGCCGACGACGTGCTGGGGCACGAGCAATTGAGCCGGCGCAC
>JAPPFQ010000015.1 GCA_028875135.1 Acidobacteriota bacterium | reverse complement strand
ATTCCCGAGGGACCGGGGCTGGGGGTGGAGCTGGACGAAGAGGAAACCCGAAAGTACCTGATGGAAGGGGAAACTTACTTCGGGACGTAGTGGGGAAGGAATGCTCGGGGCGTGAGGATGGCGCTCCTCGGGCCCCATGGCGATCCGCCGGTTTACGCGGGCAAGGCATACCCCCGTGCTGACGGGCGATCATCGGTGGGAGCAACAAAAAACGGTCATCCACGAAATCTGTGGATGACCGTTTTGCTCTCTGGCGTCCTTCACGGATTCCCCGGTCGGCGCCGGTCAAATTCTCAAACCAGCTCGTGGACGGGCTCTCCCTGCTTGTCGCCGATGGCGTTGGCGATGTAGATGGGCCGGCGCCCCGGACCCAGGTAGGTCTTGGTGTAGTCGATGCCCAGGGCCTTGTAGACGGTGGCGAAGAGGTCCCCGATGGTGACCAGGCGTTCCGCCACGTAGGCGCCCCGCTCATCGCTGGCTCCCACCACCGTGCCGCCCTTGATGCCGCCGCCTCCCAGCACCAGGGACCAGCAGTGACCCCAATGGTCTCGCCCTCGACCCGGATTGATATTGGGGGTGCGGCCGAACTCACCCATTACCAGGACGATGGTGGACTCGAACAGGCCTCGTTCCTCGAGGTCGACCAGCAGGGTGGAGAGGGCGCGATCCAGGGGAGGAACCAGTTCTTCCTTCACGTAGTAGTCGTTCCTGTAATGGGTGTCCCAATCGTGCTTGGCTTCCTTGTTCCAGCCGTCGATGGTCACAAATCGACATCCCGCTTCCACCAGCCGGCGGGCCAGCAGCGTTCCCTGTCCAAACCTTCCGGGGCCGTAGGCCTCCTTGATCTTTTCCGATTCCTGGGAGAGATCGAAGGCGTTGCGGACCGCCGGTGAGGTAATGAGGTTGAGCGCCCTCTCGTTGAAGGAGTCGACCTTGGCGAAGTTGGCGTGGTTCTCCATCCGCCGGTAGCGTTCGTCCACCAGCTTCAAAAAGGCGTGCCGGGCATGGAGGGCGTCCACCGAGACCTCATCGGGCAAGACCAGGTCGGTGACCTTGAAATCCTTGGACCCCGGCTCCGGGATAATGAAGGGTTCGTAGTGGGGCTCCACGAACCCGGCGCTGCGGCAGTTCAGACGTCCCCGTCCGGTGGTCACGTAGGCCGGAATGCTGGTGCGCGTGCCCAGTTCCTTGGCGACCACGCTGCCCACGCTGGGAAAGCGGGTGGTGGTGGTCGGCATGTGCCCCGTCATGGCGTAGTAGGTGCCTTCGGAGTGGGCGTTGGACTCGTTCTTCATCGAGCGGATGATCGACAGCTTGTCCATGTGCCGGGACACCCGGGGCAGCAGCTCCGAGATCTGGATTCCGGGCACGTTGGTGGAGATGGGTTTGAAGCCGCTGTTCCCCTTCACGTCCCAAGTATCCAGGTGGCTCTGCCCGCCGTGCATCCAGATGAGAATGCAGGACTGCGCCTTGGCCGGTTTGGCGGTGGGGGCGGCCATGAGGCTGGACAACTGGAAATACTCGCTCAGGCTGAGGCCCAGATAGCTCAAGGCGCCCACCCTCAGGAATTCCCGCCGTCCCAATGGATGCGGCCAGGGTTCTTGGAGCCTTCCTTGCCTTTTCATCGGATTCTCCTGTTTTTGTCCGGCCAAGCCGGCACGCAAGCCTCAATGATTATGGACAAATTCCCGCGAACTGACAAGCGCCCAGGTCAGAGACTGCAACCCTTCCCGGCGCGACGGCTGCTCGCCCAGCTTGGCCTCGATCCCGGAGAGCTCCCGGTCGGAAGGAAAGCGGGTCAAGGCCGAGAGGTAGAGTTCCTCGATAATCTGCCGGTCGCCGGCCCCTTGCTTCAACATGCGGTCCACCCGGCTGCCTTCCTGGGTCAGCCGAGTGGTGAAGGTCGGTCCCGACAGCCGGTGCAGGCTCTGCAGCAGGGTGAGCTGGGGCTTGTTCTCCGGCACGCCCCGGCGATCGTTGCGGTTGTAGACCTCGAAGAAGGGCGAAGGAACCATACCCGGTATCAGGCTGATGGCGCGAGTGCCCGGAGGAGCACCGCTGGAGGCATCGGGTTTGTCGGAGACAATGAGCTCCGAATCCACCCCCGTGGCTTGAGTGATGGCATCCAGCAACACCGGCGCTTCCAGCAGCCGGGGCAAGGCCCGGGAATAGTTGACCTTGTCGTCCCGGTTGGTCTCGTTGGCCTGCCCCGACAACTGATAGGTTCGAGAGCGCAGGATGGTTCGCAACAGATCTTTCAGATCGTAGCCGTGATCCACGAAATTCCGGGACAGCTCCTTCAGCAGTTCGGGATGAGTCGGCGGGTTGGTCGCACGGAAGTCATCCACCGGTTCCACCAGGCCCCGTCCGAAGAAGTGGCCCCAGATGCGATTGACGATGGCCTCGGCAAAGTAGGGATTCTCCGGCGCGGTCATCCATTCGGCCAGTCTCATGCGCAGATCGCGCCGTTCGCCGTCGGGAAGAACGCTGCCGTCGGGGAAGCTGGGCCGGACCTGCTCCTTGGTCCTGGGATGCAGGATCTTGGCCGGACTTCGATCCTTGCGGCGGCCATGCCCCCCGATGTCGTCGATCACGAAATAGGGACCCCGAATCTTCTCGACTTCCATGATCTGGGTCATGTCGCCGAAGAAGGCCGCCAGCCCCCAGAACTGGTCCTGGCTCCAGTTCTCGAAGGGGTGGTTGTGGCACTGGGCGCACCCCAGCCTCCGTCCCAGGAACACCCGGATCTGCTCGGTGGCGATCTCGGGAACCGGGGTCAGGTCGCGGAAGGTCCAATAGGACCAGGCCGGACCGCTGAAGCCCTGGGCCGCCAGCCGCTCTCTCGCCATCCGGTCGTAGGGAGCGTTGCCGGCAATGTTCTTTCGAACCCAGTCCTCGTAGATGAGCGCATGCTCCGCATTGAGCGTCGCCCCGGAATAGACTCTGAGCACCTCGCTGAAGAAATAGGTCCAGTAGTCGACGTACTCGGGCGAGTTCAGGAGCGTCTCGATCAGGGCATCCCGCTTGTCGGGATCCCGGCTCGACAGAAACTCGCGAACCCTCTCGGGCGGTGGCAGGGTTCCGGTCAGGTCCAGGCAGATGCGCCGCAGGAACTCGCTGTCGCTGGAGGTTTCGGAGGGAATGATGTTGAAGCGCTCCAACTTGCCGAACACGTGCTCGTCGACGTAGTTTCTCTTCGCCACCTCGGGATAGCTAGGCAGAGGTCTGGCAATGACCCCGAACCGGGCGCTGGTGGCCTGCCCGGCCGCTCGAATCATCACGGCGCTTTCACCGATTCCCTTGGCGCTCACCACTCCCGACTCGTCCACATCCACGATCTCGTGGTCGTTGGACTCGTAGAGCACCTGCTGGGAGACGTCTTCGCGGCGGCCGTTGGACATATGGGCGGTGACCAGCAGACGGTGGCGTCCCTTGCGGTCCAGGACCACCTCTCGGGGCAAGACCTCCAGCCGCTCGATGCGGGCGCTCTCTTCGCTGCCCTCCTCGCCGTAGGGCGCGCCATCCCGGATCCAGCGCAACAAGATGCGATAACTGGAGGACTCCGCATTGAGCCGCAGGCCCCCTCCGTGGGGCACCGCCAGCGTGGGCTTCAGAAGCAGCAGCGACTGTTCGGGATCCTTCAGATTGACCCGGGGATTCTTCTCCCCGGCGGCCTCCGCCGACATCACCTGGTAGATCCCCCCCTCGGTGATCCAGCGGTAATCCTCCTTGGGAAACAGCGCGTTCACCGACAGCTTCAAGCCTCCCTGTCCCTTGACGCCGCCGTGGCACTCGCTGTTGTTGCATCCCGTCTTGGTGAAGATGGCTCCGATATCGCGGGCAAAGCTGAAGGGCCTGGCCTCGGAGATCCCGTCGATCACGACCCCGGTGCTGGCCGTCCGGTCCTGAAAGGCGGCCGTCAGCACGACCCTTCCGTTGGAACGGGCCACCACCCTGCCCTCCCCATCGACTTCGGCCACCTGCGGATCGGAGAGGTTGTAACGACCCTGGCCGGTGACATCCCGCTCCAGGCCATCGGCGAACCGGGCCAGCAGCAGGAACTGCTGCGATGCCTCAGCCCCCCAGATCTGGGGATTGCCGGGAAGCAGCCGCAGTGACACCACCGGTTGCGATGCCTCGGGCGGCGCCACCGCCCCAGCCTCTTCGGCGATAGCCACGCCGGGCAGCGCCATGGCCGCCAGCACCGATCCCGCCAGCAGGACGACTCCCGGAACCGGCAGCCGGCAGTGGCTGCGTCGACCCTCTGCCTTCCCTCTCGTCATGACCGCCTCCATTTCCCTTTCACCTCCACCAATCATCCCTGACTATTCCCCGACCGCCTCCCCGGGAACGGCTTTTGCCTCGGATCCGGCAACCACCATCAGGGGCACCTCCGCCACCGGTATGGTTGGTCCGGGCCTGCTCCCGATCAGGGGGCGGGCCGTGAGGCGGACCGACTCCGGCAGGGCCATCACCCGGGCCTCGTCCTCTGCGTGGAACACCATCACCGCCTGCAGCACGTCGGGAAGATAGTTGTATTTCCGAATGGTCTGGTAGCGCGGTTTCCCCTTGATCTTGAGGATGCCTGTGCCCGGCAGAGCCTGGACTCCATCGGGAAGCCCCTCCGCCTGCAGGATCATCTCTCCGGTACCCCAGTCGAAGGCCCGTTCACCCAAAGAATCGGTGATCCTGGCGTCGATCTCCTCGACCCGCGCCGTGATGATCAAGGTCTTGGCCTCTCCCGCAGCCAGATTGATCCGCAAGGGATCGACCCGGCGGTCTTCCGTCCCCCGCTTCAGGGTCTCCACGGTGAATTCTCCCAGGTGAGGAATCTGGGGCCTGATCAACAGACGGTAGCGGCATTCCGGGCTGCCGTTTCTGGAGGTCACGTCGCGAACCTCGACCGTGTATTCTCCCTCCTGGTCAAAGGTTTCGATCACCTTGGACTCGATGTCCTTGACCACCCACTGCCCCTCGCTCAGCGTCGAATTCACTTTATGCAGGTTGGTCACCATGGACCGACCGGCGGCGTCCTTGATCTCGAAGCGGGGAGTGAAATGGGGGGGAGCCAACCCCGGAGTCTGAATCTCGAAAGCCAGGCGCTGAGCCGATGACAACTTGAATCGGTAGGTATCCACGTCTCCCGGCCGGTCGATGGACCCCTGAATCAGACCGGGCAGGGCCACCTCGGTGGCTCGACCCGTTTCATCGTTGGGTTCTTTCTCCGTCCAGTGGGTCACCCGGTTGGGAACGGGAGCCGGGCGTTTCCCCTTCTGGTTGTCGTAGGTGGTTTCCGGATCGGGGCGGCCGGAGGCGGGCTGTCCTTCGGCCCCCGGGTCGGTGGGGCGATTGGAGGTCACTGTCCGCGCCCAAAGCGCGTCCAAACGGTCGGCGCCGATCCTGCGCGTGAAGGTTCGCCCCCACTCCGAGTCCTTGAGGCGGCTCTGGTAGTCCACTCCCGCCGGGGCCACTCTGAGCTGGTAGGCGTACTCCGGTTTCCCTTGAAATCGCTCCGAAGCCACTTCCACCAGGTAGCGGCCGGCCTTGCCGAAACGATACTTCAATCCCGAATTGATCGGTGTGGTGCCGATGGGCGGTCCCGCTTCGCCCGGGCTCAAATTGATTTCTCCATGGACCTCACTGTGAAAGGCCAACTGGGTGAGCTTACGGGATCCCAGCCAACTGCCGGCGGTCTCATAGATTCGCAGTTGGGGGCGAAAGCCCTTGGTCAGGGTCTCGTGGCTGAAAATCACCTCGAACGCGACTTCCTGCCCCTTGGAGGCTTCCAGGCTGTAGTAGTCCAGTTCCCCCTGCCTTGCGATGGTGCCGTTGACCACCACGGGAACGGTGACCGGCTGTGCCGTGGCAGGTTCCTGGTGGGGCCGGGACGACTCGGCGATGACGGGGTCCTGGTGGATCTGCAGGTAGAGCCGGTTGGAGACCCCTCCCGCAGCCACCAGTCTCAGCGGGTGCGGGCCCGGGGTGGCATCGGAAGCAATGTCGATCTGAAGCCCGACCCGGTACTCGATATCATCCTTTGACTCGGCCTTTTCGTCGCCTTCCGCGTCCGGAGAGGCCACGGGCGCCACCGATTTCACCCGGACTTCAAAGGCACCGTGTTCCATCCAGGCGGCGTGGGCGCCGGCCAGGAACTTGCCTCGAACTTCGACCTCCAGGCTTGAGCCGGCCCTCCCGCCCAGGGGAGCCAGCGTGTGCAGCTCGGGCTCGGAGTAGGATGGCTTGGGCCGGTCGGCGCCGGCCGCCAATCCCGCCGCCAGACTCAGCAGGAACAACCCGACCATGAAACGGTTGAATCTGTGGAACGCCATGCTCTGCTCCTCGGCTTTAGCGGCCCTTCCGCAAAGAATTCACGACTCGAGAAAGAACTTCGGCGGCAAGGCCCTGGGCCAACCTGTACCTGTTGCGGACACACTCCTTCGTGGGAAGCTTAACTCTATAGATCTCATGGGGATTTGTCAACGAATGGAGCGACGTCCCTCCAGCCATCGCTGCAGAGGCAGGCCCATGGCGGCGGTCAGCACGCACAGGGCCGTATAGAACGCGCTCGGAATGGCAGCCGCCTGTCCCAGGTGAGCCATGGCCAGCACGGAACCCAGCCCGGCATTTTGCATGCCCACCTCGATCACCAGGGTCCTGCGCTGAGCCGGGGGCCAGCCCAGCACCCCGCCGGCCAGGTAGGCCACGCCATAGGCGCTCAGGTTCAGCGTCACCAGGGCCGCCATCAGGAAGGGGCCGGTCTCGGCCAGCCTTTCCCGATTGGCCGCCACCACCACCATGATGATCAGGACGATGGCGATCGAGGCCACCAGCGCGGCCATCCGGTCCCACCACCGCGGAAACTTCGGAAGGTAGGCGCGCAGCAGGATCCCGGCGGCGGCCGGCAGCAGCACCATCCAGACTGCGCTCACGGCCAGGGATCCCGCCGGAACCTCCAGGCGGGCGCCCGCCAGGAGAGGCAGCCAGAAGGCCAGGATCAGCGGGCAGGTCAAGGTGGCCAGGGTGGTCAGGGTGATGGAGAGAATCAGGTCGCCCTTGAACAGCAGCGTCATGACGTTTGAGGCGATGGCGCCAGGCATGCAGCCCACCAGCACGATGCCGATCCGAAGGGCGGGTTCCTGGAAGGCCAGGGAAATCAGCCAGGCCGTCAGGGGCATGACGGTGTACTGGCAGATCAGGCCCAGGACGGGCCTCAGCGGGGCTCGCCGGAAGCTCTCCCTGTGTTCCGCCCGCACCATGCTCCCCACCAGGACCATGGTCAGCGCAAAGGCAGGCGCCAGCGCCGGTTGCAGCCGGAGGACAGTGTCAGGCAGAAAGAGGGCGATGGCGGCGGCGATCAGGACGCTGATCAGGACTCCCAAGCCGGACCTCCGGGAAACAGGCGCAGCATCCGAGGATGCCCAAACGATCAGGGTTTGGATTCAGGCTCAAAGCGGGAGGAATGAACGACTCGGCGCTTGCAAAGGACTACAGGCGGACGCTGATGTCGGGACGTTGAGCCAGGTGGACGGTGTCCACGAAGCGGACGTGCCGGTTGGCCAGGTTCATCAGGATCGACTGCGTCCGGGTTCCGTCGCCAAAGAACCGCACGCCTTTGAGCAGGGTGCCGTCGGTAACGCCGGTAGCCGCGAAGATGATGTTCTTGCCCGAGGCCAGCTCGGTAGTGGCGTAGACCTTGTCCGGATCCTTGATGCCCATGCTCTTCATCCGCTCGGCCTGCTCCTCGTCCTTCACCACCAGCCTTGCCAGGATCTCTCCGTTGAGGCAGCGGAGCGCCGCCGCCGTCAATACCCCTTCCGGAGCGCCGCCGATACCCATGACGGCGTGGACTCCGGTGCCGCGCAGGGCCACGCTGATGCCGGCCGAGAGGTCGCCGTCGGTAATGAGCCGGATGCGGGCGCCGGCGGCCCGAATATCCTGGATCAGCCGAGCGTGCCTGGGGCGGTCCAGAACCACCACCACCAGGTTTTCCACGTCGCGGTCCAGCCTCTTGGCGATGGCCCGGAGGTTGTCCTTGACCGAGGCGTCGATATCGATGACCCCCTTGGAGGAAGGCCCGACGATGATCTTCTCCATGTAGCAATCGGGTGCATTCAGCAGCCCGCCCTTCTCGGAACTGGCCAGCACGGTGATGGCCCCGGGCGCTCCGGTGGCGCAAAGGTTGGTGCCCTCCAGCGGGTCGACGGCAATGTCCACCTCGTGGATCGCCTGCTCGCCTTCGACGACGTCCTTGTGCATGCCCACTTTCTCCCCGATGTAGAGCATGGGGGCCTGGTCCCGCTCGCCTTCTCCGATCACGATGGTTCCCTTCATGGGAACGCTGTCCATGATCTTCCGCATCACCTCCACCGCGGCCTGATCAGAGAATTCCCGGTCGCCAATGCCCATGGTGCGGGCAGCGGCGATGGCGGACTGTTCCACCACCTCGAGGAATGCACGCGAAAGGTTCTGCGACGGTAATCGGATACGGGCCATCAGGTCCTCCTAGTGGCTACTGGCGGAGCCGTGGCGCAGCTCCGGCGGATCGGCAATTCCCAAGCCAAGGCTCAGGGGTTCACGACGTTGCGGGTCCGGTTCTCGAGGAAACTCTCCACATTTCCAACCACGGTGTCCATCAGCCGCGACCTGGCCTCCCGGGTCGCCCAGGAGATGTGGGGGGTCACCAGGCAGTTCTTGGCCGAGAGCAGGGGGTTGGTCTCGAGGGGAGGCTCGACCGAGAGCACGTCGAGCCCCGCCCCGGCAATCCGCCCTGCATTAAGGGCGTCGGCCAGGTCCTGGTCGACGATCAGGGGCCCCCGGGAATTGTTGAGAAGAAAGGCGGTGGGCTTCATCATCGCCAGCCTCTCGGCATTGATCATTCCCTCGGTCTCGGGGAACAGCGGACAGTGCAGGCTGACCACATCGGCTTCCCTGAGCAGCTCTTCCACACCGGTCCAGCGGAACCCTTCATAGTCGGGAGGGTTGACGGTGATGGCGTCGTGGGCGATGACCCGCATGCCCATGGCGTGGGCGATGCGGCCGACCTGCCGACCGATGCGGCCGAACCCGACGATCCCCATGGTCCTCCCGGACAGCTCGATGAGAGGCGTCTTCCAGAAACACCACTCGATGCTTCGGGACCACTCTCCACCCCGGACGGCATCGCTGTGGAGCTGCACATGGTGGCAGAGCTCCAGCAGCAGCGCGAAGGCGAACTGAGCCACCGAGGCCGTCCCGTAGGTGGGCACGTTGGTCACGGGGATTCCCAGCTCCCTGGCCGCCTGGATATCCACCACGTTGTATCCGGTGGCCAGCACCCCGACGTAGCGAAGCCCCTCGCCCTTGAGCCGGCGCAACGCCTCCGCGTCCAGGGCGGTCTTGTTGGTCAATACGACCTCCGCGCCCCCTGCGCGCTGAAGGGTGAGCTCGGGTTCGGTTCGATCGTGAACCTCGGTGGTTCCCAGCTTCTCCAAACCCTCCCATGAAAGATCTCCCGGATTCAGGGTATATCCGTCAAGCACCACGATTCTCATAGTTTCCTTCCTTCCCTCAAGACTCGAACAGCTCCTCGCAAACCTCCGGATTGACGCAGTAGCGGGGCCGCCTCCCCCGGAGAACCGCCACCATGTCGTTGGCCATGGAGCGATAGATGCGTTCCATGGCCAGGCGGCTCACGCCCAGCAAGTGGGGAGCCCCGGTAAAGTGGGGGTGTTTGAACAGGCGGTGGGAGGTGTCGGGGGGTTCGGTGGGAAACACGTCCAGACCCACCGCTCCCAGGTGGCCGCTCTCCAGGGCGTCGGCCAGCACGTCCAGGTTTTCCACCACCCCACCCCGGGCGGTGTTGATGAAGATGGCTCCCGGCTTCATCCGGGCGATCCGCTTCCGGTCGATCATGCCGCGGGTCTGCTCCCCCAAGGGGACGTGCACCGAAATGAAATCGGAACGCCCCAGCAGGTCATCCAGCCCCACCAGCTCGACTCCCATCCCCTTGGCCGCTTCTTCCGTCAGGAAGGGATCGTAGCCCAGCACTTCCATCTCGAAATTCCGCACCAGCTCGGCCAGGCGCCCCCCGATTCGACCCAGCCCTATGATCCCCAGGGTGTGCCCGGTCAGATCCCCCGTGCTCATCCGGTAGCGGCGCTGCCACTGACCCTGCTTGAGGATGGAGTCGGCCAACTGGACCTTCTTGACGATGGCCATCAGCAGCGCCAGGGCGGCTTCGGCGACGGCGAACCCTCCGATGGGAGCGTACACCACGGGAATCTTCCGCCGGGTGGCAAAGGCCACATCCACCGTATCGTAGCCGACCCCGGGTCGACCGATGACCCGCAGGCCCGGGCAGTTTTCCATGATCTTCCGGGTAATACCGCCTTCGGTGCCTCGGGCCACCAGCCCGATGGTCCCCTCCAGCAGGGTGAGCACCGTGGGTTCATCCGGAGAGGGCGAGATCTCCACCGGAGCCACCTGTTGCAGGATGTCGATGGCTATCTGATCGATGGGAGCGATGGAGACGATGCGTTCAGGCTGCATGACGGATTCTTTTCCTTTGACTCAGTCTCGCGATTCCATGCCGATACGCCCGGGACCTGATGGACCGGTTACACCGAGTGGGTGAGATAGTCGATGCGCCCACCGTCCACGTTGAGCACCTGCCCCGTCATGAAGGACGAGTCGTCCGAGGCCAGAAAGAGGGCCACCCCCGCGATGTCCACCGGATCGCCCACTCGACGCAGCATGGTCCGTTCGGCGATGCCGTCGACGTAGGTCCCGCTGGCCCGGGCGCCCTCCCGAGACATGTCGGTGAGGATGAATCCGGGCGCGATGGCGTTCACGGTGATGTTGTGGGGACCCAGTTCCCTGGCGAGCCGGCGGTTGAACATGTTGACCGCAGCCTTGGTCATGGCGTAACCGGTCACTCCGGGCATGGAGGTGCCCAGAGCGGCAATGGAGGAGACGTTGATGATCCTCCCCCGGCCTCGCTGCTTCATGCCCTCGGCCACGGCCGCGGCGCAGCGGATGACCCCCTTGACGTTGACATCCACCATCCGGTCGAACCCCTCCCCGGTCGCCTCCAGCGACGGTTCCTGGTTGAGAAGCCCGGCATTGTTGACCAGAACGTCGATCCGCCCGTACTCCTCCAGGACCTGCCGCACCATGGAGTCCACCTGTTCGGCGACTCCCACGTCGGCTTGAACGCAGAGGGCGCGCCCCCCGGCCGAAGCGATGGCTTCGCGCACTTCCTCGGCCAAGCGGCCATTGGCGGCGTAGTTGACGGCCACCGCCGCTCCCTCCTCGGCAAAGGCCAGGGCGATCGCCTTGCCTATGCCGCGAGAGGCTCCCGTGACCAGGGCCACCTTGTTCTCCAGTCTCAGTTTGCTTGCTGCCATCGTCTACCTCGCTGAATCTTCCCCGGACTTGCCTGAACGTCCGGCACCCCTGCGCTTGCGGGCGTCAAACTCTCGTTCGAGCTCCTCGGCCAGACTGTCCAGGACCTCCTGGGTGGTTCCGGACCGTTCCTGTTTGGCCGACCAGTGCCACTGATCCAGGTAGTCATCGGTGCCCGCCAGGCCCTCGGCCATGGCGACCCGGTCGATCTCCACCTGAAAGCGGTCGGGCAACGGCCTGGAAACGCCGCGACGCCCCTGGTAGACCTTGATCTGGGCCGGAATGTCTTTCCAGAACAGAATCTGATACTGCGCCATGATTCCAGCCTGCTCCCTCTCCACGTCCCGGTCCCATGGGCTTACGCCCACGGCTACATGCTGCCGCCGCTTTGCGGCTCCACTCGAATCCCCGGGCTGGCGCCCGGGGTCGTTCGATCCCCTGAGCCCTGCAGCGCCCGCTACTGCAGTTCCCCTTTGCGATAGGCCCGCAGGAAATTCTTGCAGTGACGGTCCCTCCCCAGCAGCAGATCCTCCGTCATGCGGTAGGTGTTGGCCTGGCGGTCCATGGAAAGGATCGACTGCAGGTTGCTGGCCACCGGATCGATGATGCCGCTGTCCGCTCCCGCCTCCAGCGACAGGAGAATGAAGACGTCGTTGATCAGCCGCCTGCGGGGCAGTCCGAAGGAAACGTTGCTCAGTCCCCCGGTGATATGGACCTCCGACCCGTATCTGGACCGCAACTGGCGGATGGTCTCCAGGGCATGGTGGCCGAACTGACCGTCGACCGAGATGGGAAACACCAGGACATCCACGTAGATGCTGGCCAGCGGGATCCCCCTGGCCAGGGCGGCCTCCACCATGCGCGAGGCATTCTCCAGGCGCTCCGTCTCGTTCTGGGGCATCCCCTTCTCCCCGGCCGCAGTCACGATCACCTTGGTGTCGTGCTCCCGGGCCAGGTCCAGGGCTTCCAGACGCTCCAGGGAAGCCGAATTCAGCAGGTTTCTCCCCGACTCGTCATGGCAGGCCTCCAGGCCGGCCTGAATGATCTCGATGTTCGAGGAATCCACTGAAACCGGCACGGGGCTCATGGCCTGCACCGTTCCGACCAGCCACTGCATGGCCTCCTTCTGCTCATTCAACTTGAGGGACACCTCGTCCACATTCAGGTCGAGAAAGTCCACCCCTGCCGATAACTGCCTGTCCACCAGGTAGCGGAGATACCTGAGCCCCTCTTCCGACTCGGGGCCACCCGCCTGGGCCGCCAGGACGGCGATTTTCACATGCTTGACCCGACCCTCCTGGTAGTCCTGGGTCCGTTTGACCGCTTCCGGGATGGGCAGGTAGCGAGTCTCGCCCTCGGAGTTCCTGTAGAGGACCGATTCCACCCCGTCGGGATTCCGGACGATGCGCTTCCCCTTTCTCAACAAGACCCGGGTGGTGTGAATGTTCTCGCCGATGGTCGTGAACCGAAGCGGGTTCCCGTTCCTGTTCATAGCCCTGCTTTCTGGCCGCGTCGCTGGATATAGCCTGCAAATACCATTCGTCTTGCGTGCCGTTTTCGCCCTGTCTTGGAGGCTTGCGGGTCAGCGCCCTTTCGAGGGACCGGATCGGGAGGGCTCCCCGGTCTCTCCGGCAGCCGCATGGTGGTCACGCCCCAGGAAGGCGTTGGCCCAGGCGCTGGTGCCTCTGAGAGCACCGTTGCGAAAGACCACCGGACGCTCCAGCATGCATTCCTCCTCGCCGTAAGCCTTCAGGCGATCGTAGGCCAGCGCCCAGATGCAATCCTTTTCGCCCACCTCGCATTTGCCCTGCCGGGTCCCCCCGCAGGGGCCGTTCCGCTGGTTCTTGGCGCACTGGGACTCCGGACACAGATAGGCGATGTCCGGCAGAGAGCAATCCCCGCAGTCGCGGCAATCGAAGCCCACTATCTTAAAAGCATGCTCCATCCCGTGCAAGGTCTTCCGAACCCCCGGACCCGACCGCTCCACCGCCCGATAGAAGTCCTGGCCCAGGGAAAATCCGGGGCTGCCGCTCTCAAAGACCCGCTCGTGAACCCGGCGATTGAGCTTGTAGCTCAGGGGAAGTCGCCCCTGCAGAACACCGAGGGCCTCCGGGGTCTTGGAAGCCAAGTAGGACGGGTTGATCTCGGTGGAGCTGAGGCCGGTTTCGGGATTGCCGTCAAAGAGATAGAACTCGTCTTTCTGCGGAAACCGGATCTCCCTGGCGAAATCCTTCCAGTCGTCCTCGGCGAAACTGTCGGCGATGGAGAGCACCCGGGCATAGTGTTCCAGCTTGAGGTGTCCACCCAGGTAGACCCCCCGATACCCCAGCCCGCGGGCGATGGCGCACTGCTTGGCCGCAAGCTCCAGGAAGAAGGCCCTCCCCTTGTCCGGCGATTTGGCCTGCTTTTCCACCAGGCTCAACAGCTCGTCGGTCACGACCACGCCGGGGATGGCGCCGCTGTTGAAAAAGCGGGCCGCGGGCCGGCTGAGCACGTAGACGTTGGCCAGCACCGGAACCTGCAACCCGTAGTGGCTCATGGCCTTCAGCAGCTCGTCCTGCTTGCGCGAGTCGTAGCCGATCTGATTGATGATGAACTGGGCCCCGCTCCTGACCTTCAGCGCCAGCTTGAAGTACTGGGGCATCACCTCGCGTTCGTGGCGCTTGAAATTGGTGACCACCGCCCCCAGGAAGAACCGGGTGGGCGCCATGGCGGCTGCACCCCGCCCTTCTTCCGTCAAGCCGGCGTTCATGTCCGAATACATCTTCAGCAGCCCCACCGAATCGATGTCGAAGACGCCGCTGGCCTGACCCGCGTAGCCGCCGGTGGGACAGTCTCCGGACAGGGCCAGAATGTTGTTGAATCCCTCGCTGGCCAGCTTCCACCCCCGGCTTTGGAGGGCATTCCGGTTCCAGTCCTTGCAGGAGAGATGGATGATCACCTCCTGGCCCCGCGCGATCAGATCGGTTCCCAGAGTGTCTGCGCTCAGCATGGCGTTGCCTCCGGGATTGTCGGTGATGCTGAGGGCATGGACCTGCGGATGCCGGGCCAGGCCGCGAGCCAGGTCCAGAACGCGGCGTCCGCTGCGCTCGGTGATGATGCCCCGGGAGGTCACCAGTTCGACGCAAGTCACAAAGGTATCGGTCTGCTGCAGCAGGTGGGCCAGCGGCTGCTTCACCCAGGAGCCACCGGAAGGGCTGGAGTTCAAGGCCGAAGGGATCATGGCTACCCCACCTTCAGGTCGGCGGTTTCCGGAGGCATGGGCTTGAATTGGCACCCCTCCACGAAGACTTCGAAGAAATCCGGCGTCGTTTCCAGTTCGACGTGTTCGATCCGCCCGATCAGGCGTTCCAGGGATTCCCGCCGGCTGCGGGAGAGCAGCACCGCCTTGGCTCCCTGCACCGCCGCATTGCCCACCTTGACGATACGATCCTGATCCACCGGCGCCAGGAATCCGATTTCAATGGCATTGGACACATTGACGTAGTTGGCGAAGCCCCCTGCCAGGTAGAGTCGGTGGACGTCGCCCGGAGCGATGCCGAAACGACGCATGACAATGTACTGTCCACAGAAATTGGCCGCCTTGGCCTGCGCCAGATTGCTGGCATCCTCTCTGGAGAGCGTGATCCCGTGTTCCGGAACCACGTTGATTTCGAACGCCCTGTCGGGGAAAACCCCCTTGGGTGTCATCTGATCGGTGCGGCGCAGCTCGGCCAACAGGTCGATCAGCCCGGATCCGCAGATCCCCTGGGGCTCCACGCCGCCGATGGTTCGATAGTCGAAGCGTCCGTTGACGGCGCCGATGGATTCAATGGCCCCCTCGCATCCCGGCATTCCGTACTTGACCAGGCCCCCTTCGAAAGCGGGGCCGGCCGGACAGGAGGCCGTCATCATGCGTTCTCCGTTCCCGACCACCACTTCGGTGTTGGTCCCCACGTCCACCAGCATGGTGACTTGGTCCTGGCGTTCCATGTCGATGGCCACCAGGTCGGCAGCCGTATCGGCCCCCACGTGGCTGGCGATCAGGGGCAGCCCGAAGATGCGGGCCCGGGGGTGGACCTGGACCCCCAGACTGGCGGCCTCGACGGTGAGAGCCATGCTCCGGCGCTTTCCCTCCAGAACTTCGTGCTCGATCAGAGACTTGTAAGGCTTCTGCCCGATGCTCTGAACGTCCAGACCGAAGAAGAGGTCGCGCATGGTCGAGTTGCCGGCCACCGCCACCTCGTAGATCTCCCGGCGGCGAACGCGCAGCCGCTTGCAGAGCTCGCGGATCTCGAAGTTGAGGCCCTTGACAACGGCCTGGTGGAGCTCGCCCTGAAACGGTCCCCCATCGTAGGAAATCCGATTCATGATGTCGCTTCCTCCGAATCGCTGCGGGTTCTCGAAGGAAGCGACCGCCAGGGTCTCGCCGTTCTCCAGGTCCACCAGCTCGATCACCACGGTGGTGGTGCCCAGGTCCATGGCAAGCCCGTACAGATGTCCCCGGTAGCGGTCGACGACCTGCTGGTCGTAGACGACTTCATCGCCCCGGCGGACCACCATCGGATCCAGCCTTGCTGTCTTGACCGGGGTCGCCCGGGTGAGAATCTGGGGTTTGCGCCGGAGCGGCGTGAAACCGATATCGCCGCTGTCGTCGACCACGGCGGCCTGGCAGGCCAATCGGTAGGGGTCGCGCAGGAAGGATTCGCTGGGGCTGCGGGGACAGAGCGCCTCCATCCCCTGCTGAACTTCTACAATGCACTCATGGCAGGACCCGGTCCTGCCGCAGGAGGTAGGCACCTGGACCCGCAGCTCGTCGGCGTAGTCGAAAAGCGTCCTGCCCGCTTCCAGATCAACGGTTCGCTCATTGTGCCGAATGGCGCCCATCTGAAATCCCTGCCACCGAGCTGGAACATGCACTTCGAGCACACGGTCCGGACCTGGTCACCGCCCGGGCTCGTCGCCGTCCTCGGCCTGGGTCTCCCAGGCGCTACGGTAGTCCAGCTTGTCGTCTCCGCCACAGAGCAGAAGGTCTCCCTTGACCGGGGGCCGCCGCTGGTTGCGGCACCCGAACTTGGCCGTACACTGATCCAGGCGGTTCTTGTAAGGGCAGCGGTAGGTGGACAGTTCATCGGCGTGAACCACCATGCTCGAGAACAGGTCGCTGATCCGCTTCAGGCGTTTTTCGTATTCGGCCTTGTCGATTTTCTGCATGGCGGCTTACTAGGCTTCCACTTCGGCGCTCAGCAGGTTCTTGGCCAACTCGACGCAAGCCAGCGCATCCTTTCCGTACCCGTCGGCGCCCATGTCGTCGGCAAACTCCTGGGTGACCGGCGCCCCACCCACCATGATCTTGACATCGTCCCGCAGGTCGGCGTCGATGAAGGCTTCGATGGTCTTTCCCATGTTGGGCATGGTGGTAGTCAACAGGGCCGACATCCCCATCAGCGAGGCCTCGTGCTCCTCGATGGCATCGATGAACTCGTCGGCGGAGGTGTCCACGCCCAGGTCGATCACCACGAACCCCGCCCCCCGAAGCATCATGATGCACAGGTTCTTGCCGATGTCGTGGAGGTCGCCCTTGACCGTCCCCATGATCACCCTGCCCAGGGGCTCGACGCCCGAAGCCGAGAGGATGGGCTCGATGTGAACCATTCCCGCCTTCATGGCCCGGGCGCAGGCCAGGACCTCCGGCACGAAGATGAAGTTTTCGCGGAACTTGATCCCCACCACGCCCATCCCCGCGATCAGGCCGTCGTCCATAATCTCGAGGGCCTCGATCCCGTCCTCCAGAGCCGCGGCGGTCAGCCGATCCACGGTGTCGTTCTCACCCTCGATCAGGGCGGCGGCAATGTCCTGCATGGCGGGTCTCGCCTTGGCGAAGACGCCGACCGTCCGCTCGATCTCCTCGGGGCGTTCAATGAACTCTTCGATCTCCTCGCGGATGAACTCGTTCTGAATATCTGCGATATTGGCCATGATTCCCTCTCGGTCGTCTACCCGCCCTCAATTTCCGGCGGCCTGCTCCCGGGTCCAGTCTCTCACCGTCAGCGGGATCTCTTTCAGGTTCTCAATGGATGTCTGCAGCGGGATGGCGCACTCGGGCCCCACCATATGAACCCCCGCGTCCAGATTCTTGACCACCTCCTGGCGCACCTCTTCAGGCCCCTTGGAGAAGAGCGTCTCCGGATTGTTGATGTTTCCCACCAGGGAGATGCGGTTCTGCATGATGTCAACGGATTCCTGCGGCTCGTTCTTGGAGTCGTAGTGAAAGGCGGCCATTCCCGTCTGGGCGATGTATTCCATCCGGTCCATCGTCTTTCCACAGATGTGCAGAATGATCGGGATCTTTATCTTCTCGGCGAACTCGATGTGCAGCTCGCGGAGGTATCTCCTGTAGTATTCGCCGCTCACCAGGTCTCCGGTGGCGTGATCGGGCAGCGTGATGGCGTCGGCTCCGGCCTCCACTTGAGCGATGCCGAACTGGATGGTGGCTTCCTTCATTCTGTCCAGGCAGAGCTTGGTTTTCCCGGGATCGTCCAGCGACATCAGCAGGAAGGGCTCCACCCCCATGCAGTGGTAGCCGAGCGACCAGGGCCCCATGGTCTTGCCGATGATGGCCACCTCGTTGCCGTACTCCTTCTTGAGGATCCTGATGGCATCCAGGACACAACGGGTATCCCGATGGGTCAGGAAATCGGGAGGAATCCTGATGTCGTCCGGGGTCTCCCAAATGGGCTCTCGCATCTTCACGGTGGGCCAGTTGTCCTTCTGCTCCCACTGGATCTTGCACCCCAGAGCCGACGAATCCTGAATGATGGTAAACACCGGCATGATGCAATCGAACCCCAGCTCGGTATAGCCGGTCGCCGCCAGGCGAGCCATGAGGTCGGCCCGCTGGTTGGCTTCGGGAAAGGGTGCGTCCACCAGGTCCATCAGCTCGACCGTGGCCACCGAGGTCGGGTTGCAGACGGGGGTGCGATCCACCGGCTCGCGCCGCAGCGCGGCCATGACCCGCTCGCGCCCGTTCATGGATGGAACCGATCGAGATCCGCGATCCATAGGACTTCCCTCCTGTTATGAAAAAATCCGCCTAGTTGTTCTGGGCGCTGGGAGCGGACAGGACCCCCCGGGAAGCAGCCGCTTCCTCTTCGCGAACGATGGCCCGGACGTTGAGCGCCCGAACCAGCAGCAATCCGACCAGCGCGTCAATGGACTGTCGATTGGGCAAGGCTACCCGGGCAGGCTGTCCTTCCACCAAGCCGGCCCCGCTGAGCTTGGCGATTCCGCCGGCGATATGAGCGGACCGCCTGGCGGCCCGCTCCCCTTCAGCCTCCAGCGTCACCTCATACAGGCCCTCTCCCAGACTGGCCACCTGAACCTGGCTCTGCGATTTCTTGTCGAAGATGGTGAGGGGCCGGGGGACGACCTCCTCGCCGCTGGGACGCTTGCAGGCTTCCAGGAAAACCCTTCTGGCGGCCACCGGAAGATCGCTGCCCGCAGGAAAACGCAGAACCAGCGGTTCTCCGGGAAGGGCTTCCATTCCACCCAGAACCGTCATGGCGACGGCAATGAACTCGAGGCGCTGCCGGGTGCCCTGCAACCGGCTATAGCTGTGCACCAGCACCTCCATTGCGGCTCCCCCTTCCCGCCGGTAGAGGCCGATGGAAATGTCGTGAAAATGCAGGTCCATCGGGACCAGCTCAATCCGCCTTCCGAGATCGACGGTCAGACCCATGACAAAATCCCCTCGGTTCCATCGCTGGATTGGCGTCCCGGCAAATCCGATCCGCCGGCCGAGCCGCAACGCGCTTGACAGCCCGCCCCTGAACAGCCCGCCCACATAATAAAACCAGATTTACAGGTTTTCTGAAAACCCAAATATACGGTATTATATTCTTGGCTTCCAAGTAAAGTTTTTTCCCCCTCCCGGGGAGCTCCGGATTCCCACCGGAGAGTGGGTGGACGCCCCCGGACACAACCGAGCCCATGACCGTCAAATCCGCCCGGCCCGAACCCCTGCAGGAAGTGAGCCCCATTCGCCGGACCTCACTGAGCGACAAGATCATCGAACAGATCATCGACCTGATTTCTCGCAACGTGCTCCAACCCGGGGAACGACTTCCGTCGGAGAAGGATCTTTGCAAGCGCTTCGGGGTAGGGCGGGCGACGCTCCGCGAGGCCTTGCGATCGCTGGCCGTGATGGGGATCCTGGACGGCCGGGTTGGGGAAGGAACCTTCGTCTCCCACAACAACCAGCGATACCTGGAGCGGAACCTGCAGTGGGGTCTTCTGCTGGACCCCAAGAAGGTCGAGGACCTTCTGGAAACCCGGCTCATGCTGGAAACCCAGACGGCTTTCTCGGCTGCCCGCAAGGCCACCCCGGCCAACCTGGAAGCCATGGAAGCGACGATTCAGGGCATGGAGAGCTCCCTGGACCGACCCGAGCAGTACCTGCGATTCGACCTGGAATTTCACCTGCTGGTGGCTCAGGCCACCCAGAACACCATCCTGCACCACCTAGTCAGCATGACCCGAGGCTATCTCCAGGCCTGGATCAAGGAGAGCCTGGTTTCCGCCCCCACCGGCGCCCCAGACCGGCATCGAGCCCAATCCTCCATCCGGGAACACCGCGCCATCCTCGAGGCCCTGAAATCGGGCCGCGCCGAGGAGGCCCGCCAGGCCATGAAGGCCCACATTCTTTCCAGCAGCGCCGACCTGCACCAGCACCTCGAGCAGACATCGGCTTGAGGGCGTCCATCAGGTCCGCCAGACCCCCAAGGGGTCGACGGAGACAATAGCCCCCGTTCGTCACCGGGCGTGGCCTCCCCCCTGAAATAGGTCCAGTTCAAGGGTGAGAATTTTCATAGTTATCGCCGCCGTCAAGGCTGTGGAAAATAGGGTGGGGAATGGGGGAAGTTGCAGGCAAGTGGCTGGGAGCTACTTCCGAAAATATTTGGATCGGTCTACTTTCGAGCGGGACGTGAAGGGGTGTCTTCCCCTACTTTCCTATCCCCCGCTTGGTCCTCGACTTTCCCTCGCAGTACCTTCGTTGCCGCAGCCTTCGCATCCTTTAGGACGTTCTTGGCGCATTTCTTGACCGAGCCTTTCCAACAGGACCCCCGACTCAAGCCAATGAGCTTCTCGCCCTTTCGCAGGGTTAGAAGATCAGTGTAGGGAAGAGTCGCGATACTAAATTCCACTCTATAAATAATCCGAGTCTGCCAGCGCCATCGGCGCCATTTGACGTGGGTTGGTATAGTGACAATCAGAGTTCCGACCGTTCTCTCCCACGACCCCGTCACCACGAAGTCTGGAGAGGAGTTGAAAGCATTTTCAAGCGCTACGAACAACGTTTGTGTCAATACGTCATCGCCTCGGCACCACACCTCTACCCGCATGGGAGCATCAGCAGCCGCGCCTGTTCCGCACAGGGTCATCGCAACAACGGCGCCAATAGAGAGGCTGCGAATGCTCCGCATCATCACCTGCATGTCGTCGTCCCGTCCTGTTCAGTCGTGCAATGTTTCGTAGACCAATTTGCGTACGCTTCCTGAATCTGGCCGGGCTTCAATTTCGTTCCGTATCGATGGGTCATGATATTGGTCTTATCGTATCCCGGCGTCGGTGTGGTTCTTCGATTTCCTGAACTGTCGCGCTTCCCTTCCGTATACTGATCTTCTATCCCTGCAAAGTGAAGGATGTCGTGAGCAGCCGCATCTGTCCCCGATGGCGAACTGCTATTTATGTGCGCCTTGTTCCCACCCATTGTGTTAGTACCCTCGCCCACAGGGGCATAATTTTTCATGTCCAGGCCGGGACTGAAATCCATCGTGTTTAGAACGCCATGAATCGGCCTATTTGTTGGGATGACCTGAATTCGCACGGGTGACCCTCCCCGGTTGAGAGAGTGCACTCGCTTCACAATGGTGTCGATATTCTGTTTGGTTGCGCCTGCGCCCACGAATTTTACCGGAATACGAAGCGTTGTTTGACCCGTTCTCTTGTCATCAACCCACAGAGCATCTCTCTCGTCTGGATCGATCATCGCCAAAGGATTGTTTCGCACATAACTGTACCGATTCCAGACCTGAGGATTACCAATATAACCGTTCAGCAGCTCTTC
Organism: Acidobacteriota bacterium; assembly: GCA_028875135.1. GTDB lineage: Bacteria > Acidobacteriota > Terriglobia > Versatilivoradales > Versatilivoraceae > Versatilivorator. Next base: position 197 of record JAPPFQ010000015.1, on the reverse strand, counting down.
CCGTTGATCCTGGGACTCAGCCCCTGCAGCTTCCCGGTTGATCTCGTATGGATCCACACTGGTAAACCTCCCCGCTGCCCCCCGGAAGTAGCGCGCCTGGATGTAATCCAGCCCCGACTCGTTGTCCCTCTCCTTCCCGGTGAACTTCTGGGCGGGTCCGTCGGCGAGGGAGGCGGTGTAGCCCGAGACCCCCGAGG